>CAYMXT010000022.1:0-28245 GCA_964394415.1 uncultured Planctomycetales bacterium | reverse complement strand
ACCAGCGGCTCCGGCTGCGGCCCGTCCGCGGCCGCCTCCAGCCGCTCGGGCGACTGCTCGCCGCGGTCCTGGAATTCGGTTGCCAGCAGGTCAAGCAACGTCTGGGCCATGGCGGCCTGCTCGCGAGCCTCCGCCTCCATCTCGCGGGCCCGGACCAGGCCGAGCGAGGTGCCGACGATCGTCGCCGTCAAACCGAGGAGCAGGGCGGCCAGCGTCGCGACCAGCCCCTTGTTCCGCTGGGCGAACTTCGCCCATTCATACGTCTTGCTCGGCGGCCGGGCCGCGATCGGCAGGTCCGCCAGATAGCGGCGTACGTCGCCGGCCAGGTCGGCCACGCTCTGGTACCGGCGGGTCAGCTCCTCCGCCGTCGCGGTGCGAATGATGGTGTCCACGTCGAGCGGCAGGGCGGGCACCAGCTCACGCGGCCGGCGGGGCCGGTCTTCGGCGAGCATCCGCCAGGCGTCGGGGTACGGCAGCCCCTCGACTGGGTACGGCAGTTCGCCGGTCAGCAGCTTGAACAGGATCACGCCCAGGGCGTACACGTCGCTGCGCACGTCGATGGCGTCGCGTTGTCCGCGGCGTTGCTCGGGGCTCATGTACGCCAGTGTGCCCGGCAGGCCGCCGGTCTGACCCACCACGGTCGGGCCGGTCGTGTCGCTGCCGGTCACGGCGGCGACGCCGAAGTCCACGACCTTGACCTGAAGCTCATCGACGCGGGCGTCCGGCGCGCCCGAGACGAGGATGTTCGACGGCTTGAGGTCGAGGTGGATGACCGAGCGGGCGTGCGCGTATTGGAGCGCGTCGCAGACCTTGCAGAACAACCGCAGCCGGTCGCGGCGCGACAGGCGCCGCTCATCCGCGAGCGCGTCCAACCGCTGCCCGGCGATCAGCTCCATAACGAAGTACGGCAGGCCGTCCGGCGTCTGGTTGGCGTCGTAAATCGCGGCGATGCCGGGGTGCGTCAGGCGGCCCAGGATACGCGGCTCACGGCCGAGCGGGTGCGCCCCGCCTTCGCCGGTCGGGCCGCCGTGGATGACCTTCAGCGCCACCCGGCGGCGCGGCATGTTCTGCTCGGCCTCGTAGACGATGCCCATGCCGCCGCGGCCAAGCTCGCGAAGCACGCGGTACGGCCCGACCATGCGGCCGGGGCCGAGGGCGGGCGTTTCCGCCGGCGCCGCCGCACCGTCCACCAGCGAGGTTTCCAGGAAATGGGTGTCCAGGTCAGCCGCGGCGAGCAGCGTCTCGACCTCGTCGATCAGGTCCGGCTCGTGCGCAAGTTCACGCGCTACGAACTCGCGCCGCGTCGCCGCCGCGAGCTTCAACGCGGCGTGGAATACCCGCTCGATCTCGGCCCAGCGCGGCGTGCTCACGGGTGTTCCGTCCCGGGTTCGGTCGGCGTACAGCCGCCCAGCTCCTTGAACAGCCACGCCTTGGCGAGCTGCCAGTCGTTGTGGACGCTGGCCCGCGACATGTTCAGCTCTTCCGCCGCCTCCTGAAACGTCAGCCCCAGCAGGAACAACAGCTCGACGGCCCGCGCGTGGCGGGGGGAGAACGTGTGCAGCTTCTGGAGGGCTTCGTCGAGCGCCAGAAAATCCACCGGCTCCCAGCCTTGCGGGGCGGTCAGGTGGTCACGGAGCAGCTCGCGGCGCAGGCGCGGCGTGAGGCGGCCATCGTGCCCGCGTCCGCCGCGCTTCTGGGCGTCGATCCGCCGGGCGAGGTCACAAAGCTGCTGCCGCATTTTCTGGACGAGCAGCGCGAGGGCGTGGTCGCGCGAGGCACAGGACTCGACGCCGCATTCGTCGAGCCGGCAGAACGCCTGATGCACGAGCGAAGCGGTGCCCGGGCGGTTGAGCCCCGACCACTTGGCGAGCAGCCGGTGCGCCCGATCGCAGGCCTTTTCGTAGACGAGCGGAATCCAGTCGCGCAGACGCGCGGGCGTCGCGGGCGTGCCGGCGGTCGCGTTGTGCGGTGCGTCTCCCATTCCGATCGCCACGGTCAGGACGGCCGGTCGACAACTACTGTCATTCTACGGCCCCGACAAGTGACTGCTATGTGCGGGCGGGCCGATTAGTCTGTGTCGCGCCTTGTGTTATAATGTCCGTCGTGGGGCTGGCCCCAGTGGCCCTTGCGAGGCAGGAAAATGAAGCTCCGTGGCACGGCAGCCGCCCTGCTGGCGGCGATTTCCGGGGGATCATTGGCGATTGGCCAGGAACTCCGCATCGAAGTGTCGCCCGATGGCCACCGCACGGTGCAGGTGCGCCCGCAGCCCACCGACGGGCTCGTCACCGTCCGCAGCCGCGACGTGCTTTACGGCACCACCCCGAACTGGACGAGCGCGCTGCGCCGCCAGGTCTCGGGACTGGCGGTGGCGGACATGAACGGCGACGGCCAGCTCGACCTCGTCGTCGGGTGCTACACCTCGAACAGTTATCCGCCCTACCCCGACTGGGAAAACCTGATCTACTTCAACACCGGGACGCAGCTCGAAGCCGACCCGTCGTGGATTTCCGCCGACGAAGTCCACACCAACGACGTCGAGGTCGGTGACCTCAACCATGACACCTACCCCGACATCTTCTCCGCCAACGGCGGATTCGCCTTCTCACCCTCAGTGATTTACTGGGGCACCCCCGGCGGGCCGAGCAACACGCCCGGCTGGTACAGCCAGTACCCGGGCGGAACCTGGGCCACGGATGCGGCCATCTGCGACCTCGATCACGACGACGACCTCGACGTGGTCACGAGCAATCAGGGTCAGTCCCCGGACCCCTTCCGCAAAATGTGCCTGTTTCGCAACAACAGCGGCACCGTCGGCCCCGTGCCGGCGTGGTATTCCGCCGTCGCCGACATCACCAGCGCCGTGGCCTTCGGCGACCTGGATGACGACGGTTGGGAAGACCTCGCAGCCTCGAAGTGGACCAACGGGTTCCAGAGCGGCGTCTACCGGAACAACGCCGGCACGCTCACCGGGTCGCCGGTCTGGACCACGGGCTTCAGCGACACCGACAAGGGCGTGGCGTGGGGCGACGTGGACGGCGACGGCTGGGAAGACCTGGCGCTGGGCCACGATCCGACGTACCTCTATCACAACGCGGCCGGCTCGCTCAGTCTCGTTTGGCAATCGCAGGCCACCTACTTCGGCCAGCAGGACCTCAAGTTCTTCGACATCGATCGCGACGGCGACCCGGACCTGGCCGAGATCCACTTCTCGAACGGCGTCACAAACATCTACCTGAACGACAATGGGACGCTCGCCGCGACGCCCTCGTGGGCCTATGACTCCGCCGCCGTCGGCACCGCCCTTGCGTTCGGCGACCTCAACGGCGACCACTGGCCTGACCTCGTGCTCGGCTACTCGGGCCAGCCCTGCGTGGTCGTGTTTTACGCCGCGCCCCCGCCGCCGACGCCCGGCGACCTCGACTGCGACGGCGACATCGGTTTCGACGACATCAACCCCTTTGTGCTCGCGTTATCCGACCCCGCGGCCTATCAGGCCGCCTATCCGAACTGCAACCTCCTCAACGGCGATTGCGACAACGATGGTGACGTCGACTTTGACGACGTCAATCCGTTCGTCGCGCTGCTGTCGCGGTAGCGGCCCGCGCCCTCGCGCGGTCGCCCGTGGCGGGCCGTGGCGGACGTGGCCGCGTTGCCCCGGACTGGCGTCCGGGGTTTGGATGGTAGTCCCGCACCGGCGCGCCGGGATTGCGTCCGTGCGGCACGCCGCCGACCCCGCGCACCTGAGCGCCGCGTTCGGCCAGACGCTCATTCTGTTTGAGACAACAGAAACTCGGCGATCCGCTTCGCTATCGGCCCCGCTACACGCCCGCCCGTCTCGCCGAACTCAATCAGCACCGCAATCGCATAGACGCGCCCACGCGGCCGCTCGCCGCGCGGCGTGGACGCGAGCTGCGTGTGTCCGATGAACCACGCATGCGCTGGCCACTTCTCACCCTCGTGCAGCGCGGGGTACTGGACGACGGTGTGTTTTCCGACGCGGCGGGGCTTGGGGCCAGCGAACTGCGACAAAGCGTCTTCCTCCAGAAAGCTGACGACGCTGTCACGCCGGCCGTCGGGCCACTCGAACGTGTAGCGGTACGCAACGGCGCGCGGCGGCGTTTGGGCCGAGCCGGTCTTCCCACACAAGACGTAGTCCGTGCGGTCGAGACGGGCCGCGACCGCCGTCCCGCCGCGCTCGTTGACCACCCGCCACATGCCGCGGCGAAGTATCCGCAGGGCCGGCTCGTCCAGCGGCACCGGGGCCGCGGCGTCACGGTCGCCGAAGGCGTGCCCCGTGTCGTCGTACGCCAGCCGCACCGGCGCCCACTCCCCCGCCGCGACGCTGGCCGCGACGTTGGCCGCCTGAAGTGGCGTGATCGTCACCTCGCCCTGACCGATGGCGAAGTTCCAGGCGTCGGCCGGTTCGTGGCGGCGCTGTTGGTTGTTCAGCAGCCAGTCTTCGGTTGGGACAATCGCCATGCTCTCTTCGATCAACCCCGTGCCGGCGGACCGGCCCAGGCCGAAGCGGCCGAACCAGTCGCACAGCCGCGCCGGCCCCAGGCGCTCGCCGACGCGGAAGAAGTAGATGTTGCACGAATTGCGGACGGCGCTTTCGGCCGCCTGGCCGTCGGGGTCGTCGGTCATGTCGTGGGTGAGGCCGGGGTGCTCGTTGTAAATCCAGCAGCGAAACCGGTCTTGAAACTCCGGCAGCAAGTGCCCCGTGCAGTGGATGCGGGTGTCGGCATTGACCAACCCGTCACTCAACCCGCCGACCAGCGTGATCGCCTTGCAGATCGACCCCGGCGGGTACTGCGCCTGTACCGCCCGGAAAAGCAGCGGCAGGCGCTGGGCATCCCGCTGAAGCTCGGCGTAGCGCGCCGTGAACTCGTCGTGGCGATACACCGGGTAGCTCACGAGGGCCCGCACCTCGCGCGTCGCGACATCGATCACGATCGCCGCCGCCCCGGAGGGAAAGCGGCCTTCATGGACCGCCTGCTCGAGCAATCCCAGCACGTGCTCCTGCAATTCCAGGTCGATAGTCAGGTGGACATCCTGCCCGGCGACGGGTGACACGCGCTCCACCGCCTGCCAATTGCGGTCGTAGGTCACGCGGCCGCGCTGTCCGCGGAGCGACGTCTCGGCCAGCCGTTCGACGCCGCTCAGCCCGCAGTGGTCGTCCTGTCGCAGACCGCGCAGCTCGTCGCCGGCCAGCGGGTCCGCCGTGAGGCGCTGCGGGTCCGCGGCCCCCAACCGCCCGAGCACGTGGACCAGGCTGTCTCCGCCCTGGACCACCCGCCGCGCGCCGGGCCGCACGTTGATCCAGGGGTAGTACTCCAGCTCCAGCCGCACTGCGACCGCAACGTCGTCGGCCACGTCATCGAGCAGCGGGAGGGCCTGGTCCTCCTCGCGGATGCGTTTCTGCCGCGCCGCGGCCCGCCAGCGCTCGATGCGTGTGCGAACCTCCGCGGCCCGCTGCCGAAGTTCGTCGAGGGAACAGCCGGTGATGGCCGCCAACCGCCGCCAGAAGTACGGCAAGGCGTCGTGCTCCAGCGCGGCGACGATCTCGCTGAGCGGCGTCTGGGCTGGGTATTCGCCGCGCCGCCGCAGAGCACGGGCCACGCGCGTGAGGTACGCGCGGGCGGGGTGCTCCGGATCGGCGAGCAGGGCGTAGTGGACACAGATGTCGGCGCAGGGCTGGTCCTGGGCCAGCGGGGTGCCACGACGATCGTAGATGGTGCCGCGTGGAGCGGCGATGTACTCCGGCGTGCGGGTGAGCAGTTGCTCGCCGAGCTCCTGGTAGCGCGCCGCCTGTGCGAGCTGGATCTGGGCCAGGCGGGCTGCCAGCCCAAGCGCGAGGACGCCGAGCAGCAGCGCGAACCAAATCAGCCGGCGGCGGAACATGGCGCTACGGTAGTCCGACAACGCTGGGCCTGCCAAGGCGCCCCTGACCGCCAAGTTCGCCAGGAGACTGAGGAAACAGAAAAGACGCGCGCGGGCGTGGGCCGTGACGCCTGGTGTTCGCGGCGGCGCGGGTTCGCGCACGGGGCCAATGAGCCTGAAAGCAAGACGATGTTCTCGACGATCGGCCTCTGGGGCAGGGCTTCCAGCGGCGCGCAGCGCGCCGCGGAGACTCTGCACTGTATACTCCTGGTAGCCAGCCGGCCCGGCCGGCCGCGCGAGTTTGCTTGGAGAACTACCAATGATCCGTCTGGATGCGGCCGTACGCTTTGCGCGACGCCCGTTGCAGCACGGGCTGCCGTGGAGCTTGGCCAGTTGCTTCAACCGGTACGGCCACTGCTTCCTGCCCTACCTGACCGCCGCCAAGCTGACCAACCTCGCCCATGCGCATCTCGACATGGCCTTGGGGCGGGCGAATGTGCAGTCGACGCCGTACATGCTGCGGATCGAGCCGACCAACGTCTGCAACTTGCGTTGCCCCGGGTGCGCCACCGGGATGAGGATCAACCCGCGCCCGAAGGGCTACTTGAAGCCCACGAACTTGCAGGGCGTTCTGGCACAAATCAAGCGCCACCTCCTGCTCGTGCGGCTGGATGGGCTCGGCGAGCCCTTCCTGCACCCTGAAATCCTCGAACTGATCGGGCTGTGCCACGCGGCCGGCGCGGCCACGGCCGTGAGCAGCCACTTCGGGCTGAAGACGTTCGACGTTGCGAACCCCCGGGACATCGTCCGGTCTGGTCTGGACCACCTCATTGTCTCGATCGACGGACCCGACCAGGCCATCTATGAGCAGTACCGCGTCGGCGGCGACTTGGCCACGGTGCTTGAACACGTGCGCGCCTTGGCGGCGGCGAAACGTGCCCTGCACAGCCGGACGCCGTACATCGAAGTTCAGTTTCTCGGGTTCAATCATAATCGCGGGGTCGTTGACCAAATGCCCGCCCTGGTGGAGGCCATTGGCGCTGACCGCCTGACCAGCAAGCTCATGCGGCCAGACGTGCTTCAGGAGCGTTCCGCCGCCGAAGGCGCCGGGCGTCGCTGCTTCTGGCTGTACACGACTTGGACCATCGGCTGGGATGGTGAGCGCAAACTCTGCTCGAACAGCGTGACCGACACGTTCGACCTGCCGAACGCGTTTGCGCCGGACACCAATCTCACGGCGGACGCACCGCTGCTCGCCGAGGCCCGCCGCTTCCTCGCCAGCAAGGACCGCAGCATCACGAATCTCAACCCTCTGCTCGGCAGGTCCGAGAGTCAGCGGATTCCGTGGCGCGATGCGCGCGGTCCCGATCTGTGCCGCTGTTTGGCCTGTGCCGGCGTCGGTCTGGTCATTGACCGCACTCGGCAGTGGCTCGACGAGTACGTTTGCATGTGACCGTCAACCGAGCGTTGTGGCTGGCGCGCACGCGTCGGCATGCCGCACTTGGCGCGGAGACGCACCCAGCCGGAACTTCCGGGCTCGTTGCGCATCCAATCTCGTACAACGGGTCCGCAACCCCGCCAGGAGCTTGCCCATGAGCCGGATCGCCCTCTGCCGTTGCGCGCTGCTTGGAACCCTCGCCGGCCTGACCGTCGCCGCGGCGCACGCCGACGGTTTGATCGTCATTCACGACCCGCCGGTGATCCTGCCGCACCCGCCCATGCCGCCGCGGCCGCGGCCGTACCCGTTCGCGCCGCTGGAGGTGCGCTATCACCACGTCATCGCGCGGATTGTGGACCAGGTCGCGGTGACGGAAGTGGATCAGGTCTTCTTCAACCCCAACCCGCAGCAGCTCGAGGGGACGTACCTCTTTCCGATCCCCGTTGGGGCGCAAATCGACAAGTTCACTCTGGACATCAACGGCCACCCGGTCGAAGCCGAGTTGCTCGACGCGGAAAAGGCCCGCCGCATCTACGAGGACATCGTCCGCAAGGCGCGGGACCCCGCGCTGCTGGAGTACGCCGGCCAGGGGCTGTTCAAAGTCCGCATCTTCCCGATCGAGCCGCACAGCGAGAAACGCATCCAGCTCAAGTACACCCAGCTTCTCCGCAGCGACGGGGGGGTTGTGTCGTACCTGTACCCGCTGAATACGGAGAAGTTCTCCGCCGCCCCGCTCAAGACCGTTTCGCTCAAGGTCGAGATCGAAAGCCGCCAACCCATCCAGTCGGTCTATTCGCCGAGCCATGCGGTGGAAATCAAACGACACGGGGCCAACCGCGTCGTGGTCGGCTTCGAATCGCGCGACATCAAGCCCGACACGGATTTCCAGCTCTTCTTCACGCCCGCCGGCACGGCCGACGTCGGCCTGAGCGTCCTGACCTACCACGACGGCGACGCGGAGGGCGGCTGTTTCATGCTGCTCGCCGCGCCCGCCGCCGAGGTTGGCCTTGACCAGGTCGTCGCCAAGGACGTGGTGTTCGTACTCGATACTTCGGGGTCGATGGCCGACCGCGGCAAGCTCGAACAGGCCAAACGCGCTCTGGCCTTTTGCCTCCGCAACCTCAACGAGCGCGACCGCTTCGAGATCGTCCGTTTCGCCACCGAGGCCCAGCCGCTGTTCCAGCAACTCGCCGAGCTCAGCGAAGCCAACCTGCGCAAGGCCGAGGATTTCGTCCAGCAACTCAAGCCGACGGGCGGTACGGCCATCGAAGACGCCCTGCTCAAGGGTCTCGAGCCGGTTCGCCGTGATGGCGACCGCGACCGCCCCTATTTCGTCGTCTTCCTCACCGACGGCCTGCCCACCGTCGGCAACCGCAACGAGGAGCACATCCTCGCCTCCGTCGCCCAAGCCGTCGGCGACCGCGCGATCCGCATCTTTTGCTTCGGTGTCGGGACCGATGTGAACACGCACCTGCTCGACCAGCTCGCCCAGCGCACCCGCGCCGCCAGTCAGTACGTCTTGCCCGACGAGGACCTGGAGCTGAAGGTCTCCACGTTTTTCGCCAAAATCAGCCAACCGGTGCTCGCCAACGTCAAGCTGCGCGTCGCCGGCGACGTGCGGCTGGCGAAGGTCCACCCCACCGACCTGCCCGACCTGTTCAAGGGCGAGCAGCTCGTTGTTTTCGGACGCTATGCAGGTCACGGCACGGCGGCCATCACGCTCGAAGGCACGGTGAACGGTCAGCCGCGCGCGTTCACGTACGACGCCCGCTTCGTCGACCGTGCGCGGGAGCACGAGTTCATTCCGCGCCTGTGGGCGACACGGCGGGTCGGGTACCTGCTGGACCAGATTCGGCTGCACGGCGAGAATCGCGAGCTGCGGGACGAGGTCGCCGAGCTGGCCCGCCGCTACGGAATTGTCACGCCCTACACCGCGTACCTGATCGTCGAAGACGAACGACGACGGGATGTCCCGCTGCCGCAACGGACGCTTCAGACCATCGAAAAAGACGAGCGCGTGCGCGGCCAGACCCGGCGCATGTACGAGGAAGTGCAAAAGAACAAGTCCGGCGGCGCGGCGGTGGGGGGGGCGCAGGCCACCGAGGCGCTGCGCAGCGCCGACCAGTTGGAGGCCCCCGCCGCCGCGCGCGGCCTGACCCTGCGCGGGCAGGTCGGCGAAGCCGCCGCCGGCGGACAGCTCGTCGAGCGGTCGCTTCTGGCGCAGCCAACGCGGGTGATCCGCGGCCGCACGTTTTATCAGAACGGTGTGCAGTGGGTGGACGCCCGCGTGCAGAGTCTCCCGGACGCCCCCCGTGTGCGGGTGCCATTCGGTTCGGACGAGTACTTCGACTTGCTTGCGAAGCACTCCGACGCCGCGCCGTGGCTGGCGCTCGGCGTGAGCGTCCAGGTCGTGCTGGATGACACGGTGTACGAGATCGTCGAATAGGACGGATCAGAGCGCGAAGCGTCGGCGTGCGAACGAGCGCGGAAACGGCCGGCGCACAGCCGCGACGGGCGCTCGCGGGCACTTCGCGTTCTGGCGTCCGCGGGCGGGCGCAGCGGGCGCGCTTGGACATGCACCCCCCGTTTCGTTGGGGCGAACGAGGCCGACGGGACTCGAACCCGCAACCTCCGGCGTGACAGGCCGGCGCTCTAAACCAATTGAGCTACGGCCCCAACGGTGGTCCGTCGCGGGCCAGGGGCCGATCCGCGACGTAGACTAAGTAGTATTGCCGGTCGCGGCGGCTCTGTCAAACCCCCGTCCGGCCGCCGTGGTCGCGTGTGGCGCTCAAGACGCGCCACGCGAGAAAACGCCGGGGTTGCTCGTTCAGGCGGGCGCGGCCCACGGCGCGGCTTACCTCAGCCGTCGCACGCTACGCCCCCGTCGGCGTGCCCGCGCGCGTGTGCGTGCCGTCGTAGAGCTTGATGATTGGGCCAGGTGCCTCGGCGGCTGGCTTCTGCTCCGCCTGTTGCGCCACCAGCGCATCCCAGTGCTTCTCGTTGAACACGCAGCCGGGGTCACCGGCGTTGACGGAGCCGAAGTAGCTGTCGGCCCGCGCGCGGCAGCCGCCGCAGTAGTTCTTGAAGCGGCATACCTCGCAGTGGTGCGTGAGCTGCCCGCGGTCGCAAATCAGATCCCAGAACTCGTTGTGCCGGAAGATGTCGCTGAACCGCCGGCGCCGGACGTTGCCGAGGATGCGCTGCGGCATGTAGACGCACGGCGTGATGTCGCCGTTCGGCTCGACGCAGACGTAGGTGCGGGCCGCGCCGCAGCCGCCGAGGTATTTCGCGACCGCCTTCGCCTTCAGCCCGCCGCCGGAGCCCGCGTGCGAGCACGCCAGGCGGCCCTCCAGGGGCGATTCCGACAAGCACACGCGGCCAAGCTGCGGGGCGGTCGAGATGATGCCGATCCGCCCGGACTGCATCCAGTCGTTGAACACGTGGAGCAGGTGCTCGCGCTGCCGCGGCGTCAGGTCGCGCTCGGCCATCTCCAGCCCGCGGCCGACCGGGATGAAGTTGAAATGCGCGACGCACGACGCCCCGATATCCACTGCGAAATGCAGCATGTCTTCGATCTCGTCGAAGTTGCCCTGGTGGACGCACATCGCGATGCCGAGCCGCAGGCCGGGCTGTCGGACCACGTACTGCATCCCCCGCACGGTCCGATGCCACATGCCAGGCTGCCCGCGAAAGCGGTCGTGCTTCTCCGGATGCACGGAATCCAGCGAGATTTCGACATACCGCGCGCCGGCGTCCGCGATCTCCCCCGCCAGCCGCGGGGTCATCGTCCCGCCGTGCGTGGCGACGCTCATGTGTACGCCGTGGTGTTTGCAGCGCCGCAGCACCGGCAGCAGGTCGGGGCTGATGGTCGGCTCGCCGCCGGCGAAGGCGATCATGGGGATGTACTGCGCGGCCATCTGGTCCACGAGGTCGAGCTTCTCGTCGAGCGTCAGCTCGTCGGCCAGGCCGCGGGCGTCGGCGTCCTGGTAGCAATGCTCGCACCGCAGGTTGCAGCGATTCGTGAGGTTCCAGACCGCGAACAGCGGGGCGGAGAAGCGCTGCGGGACGGTCAGGCCGTACTCGGCCACGCTGCGGGCGGTCGCCACGAAGCCGCGCACCGTGGCGCGATGCTCGCTGATCCGTTTGCGAAACGTCTCGATACTCACCGAGCCGCGCATGCGGTCGATGAACTTGTGCAGCGGCCAGTACAGCAGCCGCAGGGTGAGCGGGGCCCGCGCGTCGCCGTACGTTTCGAGCACTTCCTCGATCACGGTCTTGCGGCCGCGCCGCGCGCGTGAAATGAGCCGCAAGAGCCGCCGCACGAAATCACGGCCGAGCCAGTCCTCGAGCGGGTGATGGAAGTCGATGTCGAGCGGGTGCAAACGGTCGCGCGACTGCTGGAGATGGCGAGACTGGCGTGCGTACGCGGCCGAGGTGACCTGTCCGTCGTCCGCACGGGCGGAGCTCTTGTCGTGGCTGTGTGACACGGCCCCCGTCTCGGAGTAGGTCTTGCCGAGTCGGAACGCCGTCGTGTGCGCTACGGTCTCGGTGCGACTGTCGTACGGGCCGCTCGCTGCCGGGGGCCGAACGCTCTCCGCCATCGCATACACCTCGTTGCGTAGGCCGGGGCGACCCCGGCGCGGCGTGGACGGCGCGCCAAGCTCCACGCGGCTGATCGACCGAAGGTGGAGAATATACGCCGTCCGCATGCATCTGGCGAGCCGTTGGCCCCGCCAGCCGTCAGAACATCCGTGTGGCGGAACTGGACGCGCCGACCCCGGCGACCGCGGCGGTGCGAAATCCCGCGCAGCAAGCGCAGGCAAGCACGCGCACCAGCGAGCCGCCGTCAGGCGGTCAAACGGAAGACCCCGCGAAAGTTCGCGATATGCGCATACATGCCGCTCTGTGCCAACTCTTGGACACTGTGCGGATGGGCGATACTGGGCTCGAACCCATCGCGATTTCCCCGGTGAAAATCGCGGTTTTCGAGCCGGACGGCGCAGAAAGCGGCGCACCTGAAACCCCCGCGGTAGCACTCGATGCCGATCTACGTCGCGTCATCGAGGCGTGGCCGACCATGCATCCCGAAGCGCGGGCGGAAATCGTCACGCTGGCAAGCCGTGCGCAGCGCTGGCATGAGTACGCAACCTGGGCACGCAAAGCGGTCGGCGAACTGATCGTGACGGCGCTGAACCACGGTTGGGACTTCAAGGGGCGACCCCGACCGGCGAAGACCGGCAGTTGGTACGTGGCGTTTCGCCGTCCGCGGCCTGGCGGGACCGATAAGCAGTGCTTCACCGTCCGCATTGCCAACCACCGACGGCCTCGACGAAAGGGTTGCTGGCATGTCACCTGGGAAGACGATCATGAAAACGGCCTCGACTTCGCGCGTAACGTCCTGACTGATCAGACTGCCGGTAATGCCGCGGCTGGCTAGGTACTACCGACCCGCGCCGTTTTCCGAGGGGCATTGGGAACAGCCACCGACCACAACTGACTTTCTTTCAAGGACATACAGCAATGAGCACCCCGGAGATAACGCCCCAGACCGCCGATTCGCACGTCCTTGGGCTGCTGCTGGCGCTGGCCGACAGGCTCGACGCCTGGCATCCGTTCTCGGCATTCGACCTGGACGGCGAACCGGACCGCGACTGGCGCCGCTACGTCGGGTCCGCGGCTAGATTCGCGGCCAGCCGGGGGCTCGTCACCGTCCGGCGGGCGTCTGCGGGCCGGCAGGTCCGAATCACCGACGCCGGGCGGGCGCGCGTGGTCGCGTGGCACTCCCAGGTGGCCCTGGCATGAAAGAGCCCGTCGGCGGTCTTGAGTGTCCGTCGTGCGGGTGCCGCCACCTGCCAGTGGTCTACACCCGGCGACGCGGGGCGATGATACTGCGGGTCCGGCAATGCCGACACTGCGGACGGCGGATCGTGACGAAGGAGCGGGCGGGATGATCGAACCGCGAACGTCGGTTCCTGCGAAACTGGATGAATACCGATGGGCAAGCGAAAGACAACGTCCCCTGGCCCGTGTGGCATCTACGACGGCAGCGAAGTTCGGGAGTTGCTGGACACGAGCATCTTCTCGGACACGGTAGAAGATGAATTTCGTGCAGCGCTGAAGTCGCTGGCGCAGCGTCGGCTCGACATCGAAGCGACGCGGGTTGCGGTCGGCTGGCAGCCCCCGCGGGACTACACCGACTCCATCGAGGCGTGGAAACTGTGTGAGCGGCTTGAGATAGCGCTGCGCTTCAACGCTCCGGCATTGCCTCTGGGATGGGCGTTTCGACTCGGGCGCGTGGCCGAGCGCATGCATGTCAGGCCGTTTGAGGCCGATGTCGTTGTGGCCCGCCGAGTACGCGCCGGGGGCGCGAAGTCCGCCGCCTCGAAACACGGCACGCCAAACGCACGCGCGGACAGGGACGTGGCTATCTGCCGTGAGTACGACGGCCTTCTCGCGGACGGCATGAAGGCGACCCAAGCCCGAGCGAAGCTCGCCAGAGCATACCGCATAGACGTGGCACGGGCCGTCCAGCGCGCCCGGAAGCGCGCTACCCGGTAGCCCGCGAACGGGGGCACTTCACGACAATCCGTGTGTTACCACTCTTACCACACACCGGCCGGTGCAATACTTCCACGTTGCCCTATATGGAGGTGTTTCGATGCCAATTGATGATGTCGCGCTACTGACCCCAGCGGAGGCCGCGAAAATTCTGGGCGTACAGCCCCAGACCTTGGCGCTTTGGCGGTGCGCACGCTCTTCGCCCCTGCCTTGGGTGAGAGTGGGCCGGCTCGTGCGGTACCGGCGGGGCGACGTGCAGGCGTACATCGCGGCGCGCCGGGTGGTGCCGGAGCCGCCGACGGCCGAGCGCACCGTGCGTGTGGTGGAGGTGCGCGACATGCTCCGCGCGCTGCGCGACCCCCGGATGGAGGTGCGTTTTGGGGGCATGGTGGCGCTGGCGCGCTCGCTTGGTATTGGGCTCGCGCTGGCCGGCGAGCACGAACTTGACGTCAAAAACTTGATCGCGCCTCAATTCGGCGCGCTCGTCGCGCGGGCGGTGCTGGGCGAGTCGGCCGCCGCGGATGAGCTGGAGCGCGCAATCACGGACACACCCCCGGCCCCGACCGGCACGCCGGAGGCAACGAAGCGGGAGGCGATTTCTTGACCCCGCTGCGACTCACCGGGGCGTGCGAACTCGCGGCTGGCGCGGCGAAGCCGCCGCGGCTGGCGATTCTCGCATACGGCGGCGGGGTTATGCGCGTCGAAGGGTTCGGTGCGGTCGTCATCGACCTGGCGGGGCTTGCGATTCCAGAGTCCCTACCCGTTCTAGACGGCCACACCAACACTACGGAGGCGGTCATCGGGGTCGGAATGCCAGAGCTGCGCGCCGGGCAGTTACACGTCAACGTCGCGCTCGCCGACACCGACGCCGGCCGGCGCGTGGTGGAGTTGTTGCGCGCGGGCGTCGCGCTCCAGGCGTCTGTCGGCGTCGCGCCGGCCGAGACGCGACGGCTGCGGGAGGGCGAGACGGTAGAGGCCAACGGCCGCACACATACGGCCCCGCCGGGTGGGGTGACGCTGGTCGCGCGCGGAACCTTGAAGGAAGTATCGATCTTGCCCCTGGGGGCGGATTCGGAAACTGAAGTTAGACTTGCGGCGCGCCGCGCCGCAGAAAGGAACACGATGGAACCGGAAACTGTACTTGCCGCGGAGCGGCAAAGAGTCGTTGACATTGACCACCTGACGAGCGAACACCCCGAGCTGCGCGCGAAGGCGATTGCCGAAGGCTGGTCGGCGGAGAAAACCGAAATGGAAGTGCTCCGCGCCGAGCGCGACGCGGCGCTACTCCGCGCGACGCGCGCCGAGCGGCCGGCCGCACCGCACGTGCGTGGCGCGGCGGCGCCCGACGTGGCGACGCGGGACGTGCTGACGGGCGCGCTGCTGCTGCGGGCCGGGTACGCCGCGGTTGGCGAGAAATCGCTCGGCGCCCGGGCGATGGAAGCGGCCGCGGAGTTGCGCGCGAACTCGCTCGCGGAAATCTGCGCTGCGGCTCTCCGCCTGGCCGGCCGCGACCTGCCGCGCGACCGGCAGGAGATGATTCGGGCGGCCTTTTCCACCGAGAACTTGCCCGTGGCGCTGGGCGCGTCGGCGAATAAAATCGCGCTGAGCGCCTACCGCGAAGCTCCGGCGAGCTGGCGCGCCTTCGCGAACGTCGCCACCCTGCGCGACTTCAAAAGCCACAACATGATCCGCGTGGTCTTCGGGCAAGGGTATACCAAGGTCGGCCCCGGCGGCGAATTGAAACATGGCGACCTGCGCGAAGAAGGGTACACCGTCCAGGCCGAAACGCAGGGGCAGATTTTCGGCATCACGCGCCAGTCGGTCATCAACGATGACCTCCAGGTGTTCGCGGGGACGGCGCAAGCGCTCGGCCGTGCGGCGGCGCGGGCAGTCGCGGACGAAGTCTACGAGACATTGCTCGCGAACCTGACTCCCGGCGGCGCGACGTTCTTCTCAGCGGACAACAACAATTACATCACCGGTGCCGACACGGCGCTGAGCGCGACTGGTTTGGAAATCGCGGTCGCGAACATGGTGAAGCGGACTGACGCCGACGGCCGGCCGATCGACGTGCGACCGCGCGTGCTGCTGGTCCCCCCGGACTTGGAGTGGGCCGCGAAACAGTTGCTCGCCAGCGAAACGCTGGCGCGGTACACGTCTTCGTCGAACGACCAGCGCGCCGAAGGCAACCCGTTCTTCAGGGCTTTTGACTTGGCGGTTGAGCCGCGCCTCAACTCGACGGCCTTCCCGGGCGGCGGTGCGAAGGTGTGGTATCTCTTCGCCGCGCCGACTGACGCGGCCGTCGTGGTCGGTTTTGTTGGCGGAAGCGATGCCCCGACCGTGGAACAGGTGGACGCCGCGCCCGATCAGCTCGGGGTAGTGTTCCGCGGTTTCCTTGATTTCGGCGTGAGCCTGGCCGACCCGCGCGCGACGACGAAAATCAAAGGCGAAGTGTAAAACTCCTTCCTGTCGCGGGCCGGGCGGTTGGTGTCATCTCCCGGCCGCCCGCCCGCGCCCCCCATGAGGTGTACTGATGGCGACCGGTACAGATGTTCGCGCCGGGCGGGCGTTCGTCGAGGTCGGTACTGATGCGACCCCGTTGGAGCGCGGCTTGCGGCAGGCGCAGGCGCGGCTCAAAGCGTTCGGAGACGGCCTGCGTGCGGTCGGTACGGGCATGGCCGCCGTCGGTGCTTCGATTACGGGGGCGCTGCTCGGCGCGACGAAGATGTTCGCGAGCACCGGCGACACGCTCGACAAGATGGCCGGCCGCACGGGCGTGAGCGTCGAAGCGCTCTCGGAGATGGGCTTCGCGGCCGACTTGTCGGGGGCGAGCCTCGAAACGCTCGAAACTGGAATCCGCAAGATGCAGCGCAGCGTCACCGACGCCGCCGAGGGCACGCAGACGGCCGTGGATGCCCTCGCTGCCCTGGGCCTCAGCGCTGCGGCGCTCCAGAACCTCGCGCCCGAGCAACAGTTCAAGCTGATTGCCGATCGGCTGTCGAAGATCGAGAACCCGACGACGCGGGCTGCGCTGGCGATGGAGGTATTCGGGAAGTCGGGAACGCAACTTCTGCCGATGATATCGAACGGCGCGGCGGGGCTGGCGGCGTTCGCGGAGCAAGCTCGCGCGCTGGGGCTGGTAATGTCCGCCGAGGACGCCCGCGCTGCCGCGGCACTGAACGACGCGCTGGATTCGCTCTGGAAAAGTGTCAAGGCCGGGGCGGTAGCCGTGGGCAGCGTGCTCGCGGGTGAACTCCAACGGTATGCCGAAATTGTGACCGGGGTGGTTGTCGCAGCGCAGAACTGGATTCGGGAGAATCGTGAGTTAGTGGTCGTCGTCGCCAAGATCGCCGTCGTCGTGACCGGCGTCGGCGTGGCACTCACGGCCCTGGGCGTGACGGCGGGGATCGTCTCGACGGCGATGCGCGGCCTGGCCGCTGCGGTCGCGCTCTACCGCGGAGCGGCCGTGGCTGCGACTGCGGCGACCGGGGCGCTGAATGTCGTGCTTGTTGTCGTCTCTGCGCACCCGGTGATTGCCGCGCTCACGGCTGTTGGCGTGGCTGTCGCCGCAATCGGCACGTGGGCCTTGGTGAGTAAGAGCGGAGTCAAGGAACTGGGCGACGCGCTCGACTACACGAACGAAGCGGCTGTCAAGGCGCACGCGGCGGGGCTGCTCGACGAATGGAAGCAGCGCAACGTGCCTGGCGCGGCGCCCCCAGTCGAGGAGACCGAAGAGCCGCGCGACGCGGAGAACTGGGCGCGACGGATTCACCAGTTGCGAATCGCGCTGATCGAGGATGAGCACGCCCGGCACGTCGCGAGCATCGAGGCCGAGTACGACGCGGAAGTCGAGAAGGCGCGGGCTGCGGGCGCACTACAATCGACGCTCGATGACATCGCCCTGGCCCGCAAGCTGGAACTAGCCAAGGTCGCGCAGGACATCGCCCGCCAGCAGAGCGACGCCGCCGCGCGGGGCGCTGCGGAAGCTGCCCAGGCGAAGGCCGCCGAAGAACTGCGGCTTCAGCAGGAGGCAGCCGGCATCGCGCAGGCGAACGCGGATCGTGCGGCCACCGTTGCCGAGCTTGAACTCCGCGCGAAGTACAGAGGTTTACAGCTTGAACAAGCGCTCCTCGAACTCCAGAAACAGCGCGCGATACTGGCCGCCAAGACCGCCGGTGAAAATGTAGATTTGGTCGAGCGTGAATTCGCGTTGCGGGAAGCGCTGTTCGCGATGGAGGAAGCGGGCCGAGCGGCCGAGACGGAGCGAGAGGCCCGCCTCAGCACACAAGGCACGTTCAGTCCGATGGCGGTGTCGCGGGCGATGCAGGGGTACGATCTGAAGATAGTGGAGACGCCCGCCATGAAGAACGTTGCCAGCGAGGGCGGCAAGAGCGAAGCGCTCCTGGCTGACATCGCGAAATACGCGAAGAAACTTGCTGAAGGGGCCGCACAGGGACGGTTGGTGTTCGCGTGACGAACGAGTGGAGTCCAGTGCGTTCCGCGTCGGTGCCGCTGGCGGTGAACGTCGCCGAAGCGGCCCGGCTGTGCGCAGTGTCGCCGCGCACGCTCTGGGGCGTTATCGCGACTGGCGAACTCCCGACGGCGAAGCTCGGCCGGCGGCGCGTGGTGCGCGTCGCGGACCTCGATGCGTGGTTAACTGGAAAAGCAAGGGCCCCGTGAAAATGCGAACGGCCGGCAGCTACGCCGGCCGCTGCAAAAACTGCAATCACACCATGAGCAACATAACACAATCCCGGCCGCTGTCAACTGGGCTCGAGCGCTTTCGCCTGAATTTCCTCCGCGCCGACCGCGACGCGCTCGTGCGCGCCCTGACCGACGCCGGGGCGAAGGTCACCGGCTCGGCGGTGCGCTGCCCGTTTCACGACGACCAGCGTGCGTCAGGGTCGATCCATCGCGACGATCAGGGAACCTGGCGCTATAAGTGCCACGGCTGCGACGCCGCGGGCGACGTGCTCGACATCGTGCGACGCGCCCGGGGCGTCGATTTTCCGACGGCTATGAGCCTGCTGACGGGGAGCAACGGTCACGCTCCGCCGGCGAAACAATCGGACCTGGGTGCGGCGTGTGCGGCGCGGCTGCTGAAAGACCCCGCCGCGATAACGCGGCTCTGGGAAAGCCGCGCGATAGACCGGGCGACTGCGGAGCGGTTCGGCGTGGGCATCTCAGCGGACGGTCGGTACTGGACGTTGCCGATTGCCGACGTCGGCGGGCACGTGGCCGCGGTCAAGCACCATCGTGTTAACCCGGCGGGCGACGGGACAAAGTGCTTTTGGCTCCCCAAGGGGACGGACTCGCGGCACACGTGGCCGGCGTGTCTCGACGGGCCCGGGCCGGTGTGGCTCTGCCCTGGCGAGTTGAAGGCGCTCGCGGTGATTGCGGCCGGCCGTCCCGCCGTCGGAATCACCGGGGGCGAAGCGGCGGAACTCCCCGGCGAGCTGGCGGACGTGCTTCGGGGCCGGCCCGTCGCGATTGCGCCCGACGACGACGATGCAGGCGCGAAGTGGGGTGCGCGGGTCGTCGCCGCACTAACGTCCGCAGGAATCGACGCACGGATCGTGGACTACAGCGCCGACCGCGAAGCCGGCTTGAAAGACATCGGCGACGTGGTGCGTCAATGGGCGGTTGAAGATGCCCGTGAGCCGGAAGCCGTCGCGGCCGCGCTGGACGCCGCTTACGCGCGCGCCCCCGCGGCGGAGCGGGCGATCCGCACCGCGGCCGAGTTGATCCGCCAGTATCCGCGCTTGCGCGAACCGGTCATCGAAGGCATTGCCCGTCAGGGCGAATTGGTCAACGTCATCGCGGCGCCGAAGACAGGGAAATCGTGGCTCGCCCTGGACTTGGCGTTGTCCGTGGCGACCGGCCGACCTTGGCTCGGACATGCCACCCGGACCGGGCGGGTACTACTTCTGGACAACGAACTACACCCCGAAACCCTGGCGCACCGAATACCGCAAGTGGCCGCGGCCAGAGCTATAGACATCGCGGAATACGGGGCTTGTGTGGACGTACAGACTGTCCGGGGGCAAGACGTAGACTTGTTGACTGTGGATCGATGTTTCTCTGGTGTCGCGCCGAAAACCTATGGTGTTGTGATCCTGGACGCGCTCTACCGCTTCTGGCCGCGGGACTGCGACGAGAACGACAACGCCGGAATCACGCGCGCCTATAACGCTCTGGACGTGCTCGCCGAGCGGCTGCGGTGCGTGTTCGTGTTGATTCATCACGCGAGCAAGGGGAGCCAGTCGGGCAAGGCCGTCGTGGACGTGGGCGCCGGAGCCGGCGCCATGGCCCGCGCGACCGATGCCCACCTGATCCTGCGACCGCACGAAGAGCCCAATGCCGTAGTCTTGGAGTCCGCCGTTCGTTCGTGGCCGCCGAGCCCGCCCCGGTGCTTGCGGTGGGCGTTCCCGATCTGGCTGGACGCCCCGGACCTGGACCCGGCCGACCTGCGGCGAGACCGGCCGCGGCAACCCAAGGCCGAGAAGCTCCCGGCGGAGCCGGCATCGCTCACTTGGACGGCGGAACGGTTCGTCGGCGAATTTCTTTCCCACCACCCGAAGAGTAAGGCCGCACTGTTCGAGGCCGTGGCCAAGCTCAGCGACAAGAAGCTGTCGCAGGCCCGGGCGAGTCAGCTCTTCAAACTGGCGATGGAGGAGAACCGAATCCACACTTGGGACAAGACCCCGACCTTCGATTTCCTCCGCTACGCCACGATCCCCGACCCGCAATTAACGTGCGACGAATGCAAGAAATGAAATGAATGCGAAAGAGTGAGAGAAATGAGATTTACAACGCGCGCACCCCCCATACCCCCCGTGGGTGCGTGAACGCACCACGGGGGCGGGTATGTCGCGCGCGTGATACGTGGAGGTCACCCCGTTGAATCACAACCACCAAGGCCCGCCGGCCCCCGCCGAGCCCCGCCCGTGCGTCTGCTGCCGGACGCTGACCCGCGGTCGGTTCGGCGCGGTCTGGTTCGACCGCGGGCTTGCCATCGAGGCGCCGGTATGCTGCGAGTGCATAGTCGGAGCCCGGTTCCTGACGCGGGCCGACCGGGCGCTGGCCCGCCGGCTGGATCGGCTCGGTATCAAGCTGGCGACGTTCGAGCCGTGCGAGTGGCCGGAGTCGCTTTACCCGCCCCCGGAGCCCGAGCCGTGACCGTTCGTCGCCTGGAGGGGCTGGAACGGCGGTTCCCGGGGCTCCTGGCGCGCGGCTTGACGCCGCGGCAGCGGTGCGTATCGTGTCGGCACGAGAAATTCACGGACACCCCGAACCATGCCCACCAGCTACCCGCGGGTACCGGTGACGGCCCGGCCGCCTCTGTGAAGCGGATCGTCGGATAGCTGGTGGGCTGCGCACGCTGAGGGCGAAGCATGGCATCCCTGACGCACGCTGCCAACGGAACGTATCGCGTGCTGCTACCGTTGGGCGGCAAACGCCGCACGCTCCGGCTCGGCAAGCTGCCGGCGAACGACGCAGAGGCCGTGCGGTTGCACGTCGAACAGCTCGCCTTGCATCGCGAGCACGGCGCGACGATCCCGCCGGCAACGCTGGCGTGGCTGCGGAGCCTGCCGGAGCGGCCGTACGCGAAGCTGGCCCGCCTGGGGCTGGTCGAAGCACGTTCCGTCCTGACGCTCGGCGAGCTGCTGACGCGGTACGAGCGGACCGCGACGGTGAAGAAATCGACCGCCGACGCCCGTCGGCAGACGACCGGCAGCCTGCGGCAGCACTTCGGCGACGGCACGCCGATCGACAAGCTGACCCCGGCCGGGGCGGACGGCTGGCGACGGTCGCTGGCCGATTCCGGGCTGGCCGTGGCGACACAGGCGAAGCGAACGATCGTCGCCAAGGCGATTTTCGCGCGGGCGGTGCGCTGGGGGCTGCTGGCGGAAAGCCCGTTTGCGGACCTGAAAACCGGCTCGCAGGCGAACCCCGCCCGGATGCACTACGTGGACCGCGAGACCATCGCGGCCGTGCTCGACGCTTGCCCGGACGCCCAGTGGCGGACGATCATCGCCTTGTGCCGCTATGCGGGCCTGCGTTGCCCGTCGGAAATCGTCGGACTGACTTGGGCGGACGTGAACTGGGAACGTGGCCGGTTGACGGTCCGCAGTCCGAAAACCGCCGGGCATGAGGGGCACGCCGTCCGCGTGGTGCCGATCATCCCCAAACTGCGCCCGATCCTGTTGGCCCTGTTCACCGCGGCCGAGCCGGGCGTCGAGGCGGTGGTTCCGCGGCTCCACGACCCGCGGATGAATCTGCGGACGACGTTTGACAAGATCGTGACGCGGGCCGGGGTGCAGCCCTGGCCGAAGCCGTTGCACAATCTGCGGGCGAGCTGCGCAATGGACTGGGCCGAACGGTTCCCGGCCCACGTCGCGGCGAGCTGGCTCGGACACTCCCCGCTGATTGCGGCCCGGCACTACCTGCAAACCCGCGACGCTCACTTTGACCTTGCCGTCGGCGCGCCGGCGGCGCACAATGCGGCGCACTCGAAGCGCGCAGGAGATTGCACCACCATGCAAGACGCACTCGCAACATCGCAAAAACCCCGAGAATTGCACGACCCTGCAACTAGCTGCACTAGCACGCATAGTACATCTATGGGCGATACTGGGCTCGAACCAGTGACCTCGTGCATGTCGAGCACGCGCTCTAGCCAACTGAGCTAATCGCCCGCCGGGGGCCGGCCGGGCCAGACATCGTGGCTCGCCCGCAGGGGTGTGTCAAGCCGGCGCACAATCTACTCGTCCGATCGCCAGGCACGCGCCTGACCTTGGGGCGCGTACGCACGTGCCGGCTTGGCGGGGGCGGGGGGCAAACCTACACTGCACCGCGCGCCGAGGAGCGTGTCCGCATGAGCATCCGCAACCTGGAGCACTTGTTCAAGCCGTCGTCCGTCGCAGTCGTCGGGGCATCCAACAGCCCCAAGAGCGTGGGGGGCATCGTGCTCCGCAACCTGCTTCGTGCCGGGTTCGCCGGGCCGATCATGCCGGTCAACCCGAAATACCAGGCGGTTGCGGGCGTGCTGGCGTATCCGGACATCGCCGCGCTGCCCGTGCCGCCGGATGTGGCGATCCTCTGCACGCCCCCGGCGGCTATCCCGGAGCTGGTTCACCAACTCGGCGAACGCGGCACGCGCGCCGCCGTCGTCATTACGGCCGGACTGTCCGACGTGAAACTCAACGACGGGCGCACGGTGCAACAGGCGCTGCTCGCAGCGGCGCAGCCGTATACGCTGCGAATCCTGGGGCCGAATTGCGTGGGGCTGCTGGTGCCGGCGCTCGGGCTGAATGCGACCTTCGCGCACGCCGAGATCGGGCCGGGGTCGCTCGCGTTTGTGTCGCAGTCCGGCGGTTTCTGCACGGCGACGCTCGACTGGGCCCGCGCCCGCGGGATCGGGTTCTCGCACTTCGTCTCGCTCGGCAACAGCGCGGACATTGATTTCGGCGACGTCCTCGATTACCTCGGCAGCGAGCCGGAGACGAACGCCATCCTGCTGTACATGGAGTCCATCGGGGCGGACGAGGCCCGCAAGTTCATGTCGGCCGCGCGGGCCGCGGCCCGCAACAAGCCCGTCCTCGCGATCAAGGCCGGCCGCAACGCCGAGGGCGCCCGCGCGGCCCACTCGCACACCGGGGCGCTGGCCGGTGCGGATCACGTGTACGACGCGGCGTTGCGGCGAGCCGGCATCCTGCGTGTGTACACGCTCGACGAGTTGTTCGACGCGGTCGAGACGCTGGCGAAGGCCAAGCCCCTGCGCGGCGAACGGCTCGCCATTCTGACCAACGGCGGCGGTCCGGGGGTTATCGCGACGGACGCGCTGGTCGCGGACGGCGGGACGCTGGCGGAGTTCTCACCGGAAACGCTGCGCCGGCTGGATGAGCTGCTGCCGTACACGTGGTCGCACGGCAACCCCGTTGACATGATCGGCGATTCCGATGCCCAGACGTACGTCCAGGCACTGTGCGTTCTCGAGGATGACCCCGGTGTGGACGCGTTGCTCGTGATGAACGCTCCCAGCGCACTCGCGCTGCCCGCGGAAACAGCACGCGGCATCGTCGCCACACTCCGCGCGAGCGACCGGCCTGTGCTCACGAGCTGGCTCGGCGGCGAGGCGGCGGGACAGGCCCGGCGCGTGTTCGCCGACGCCGGGATTCCGACCTATGACACGCCGGAGAACGCGGTCCGCGCGTTCATGCACATGGTGCGCTATCGGCGGAACCAGGAGATTCTGACGCAGGTGCCGCCGTCGGCGCCGACGGACTTCACGCCCACCCCGGGGGCCGCCCGCGCGGTGATCGAACCCGTGCTCGCGGAAGAACGCGAGCTGCTGACCGAGCCGGAGGCGAAGCAGGTGCTCGCGGCGTACGGCATCCCGGTCGTCGAAACGCGCGTCGCGACATCCGCCCTGGAGGCTGCGCAGCTCGCCGAGCAAATCGGCTATCCCGTGGCCCTCAAAATCCTGTCGCCGGACATCACGCACAAGTCGGACGTGGGCGGCGTGGTGCTCGGGCTGGGCGAGTCGGACGACGTGTGGCAGGCGGCCGTGACGATGCAGGCCCGCATCAGCAAACGGCTACCCACCGCGCAGTTGGCCGGCTTCACGGTGCAGAGAATGGCCCAACGCCCGCGCGCCCACGAACTCATCATTGGCGTGAGCACCGACCCGATCTTCGGACCGGTGCTGGTCTTCGGGCGCGGCGGCACGGCGGTGGAGGTAATCGCGGACAGCACAACGGCGCTGCCGCCACTGAACATGAGCCTGGCGCGGCACATGATCGCGCGCACGCAGGTGTTCAAGCTGCTCAAGGGCTACCGCGACCGGCCGCCAGCCGACCTGAATGCGATCTGTCTGACGCTGATCCAGGTGTCCCAGCTCGTGGTCGATCGGCCGGAGATCGTCGAGCTGGACATCAACCCGCTCCTGGCAGACGAGCAAGGTGTGATCGCGCTGGACGCGCGGATCCGCGTCGCACCGCCGGGGACGACCGGGACGGCGGGGGCGAAACGGCTGGCGATTCGGCCGTACCCGCGGAATCTGGAGGAAACGCTCATGCTGCCGGGGGGGCGCGAGGTTCTGGTGCGCCCGATCCGGCCGGAGGACGCCCCGGCCCACCGGAGCTTCCTGGCGAAGATCACGCCGGAGGACTTGCGGTTTCGTTTTCTGGGTGTCGTCCGCGATGTGCCGCCCTCGGAAATGGCCCGGCTCACGCAGATCGATTACGACCGCGAGATGGCGTTCATCGCGCTCGCGGCGGACGGCGAGCCGGAGACGCTGGCGGTGGTGCGGATGGTCGCCAACCCAGACGGCACGCGGGCGGACTTCGCGGTGATGGTGCGGTCGGACCAGAAGCGGACGGGCCTGGGTACCGCCCTGATGCAGAAGATGATCCGCTATTGCCAGACGCGGGGGCTCCACGAGATCGTGGGCGAGGTGTTGGCGGACAATCAGGCGATGCTGAACTTGGCGCGGCGGCTGGGCTTCGTCGCCCGCTCGCTTCCGGAGAAGGGGCGGTGCGAAGTGCGGCTGCGGCTGGGGTAGAGCCGGCGTGCAACGGGGATGGTGGAGCACAGACTATCAGTCTGTGCGCTGGGTGCCACGGCCGTGTCGGCCGTGAGGGAGGCACGTAGCGCACGGCTGGCACAGCCGTGGCGCGCGCCGCATCCGCGACGGCCGACCAGGAAGTCGGCCGCCACACCGTCGACCGCTACTCGCCCGACTGCTCGAACATGCTGCCGAGGCCGCAGACGTCGTCGCCGAGGCCGCCGCGGCGTTGCTTGCGCTTGCGGCCGCCGGTTTCGGTCTCGCCTTCGCCTTCGGGTTCGACGGCCCACTCGGCGCGCTTCTTGGACAGGCCGATCTTGCGCTCGAGCGTGTCGACGCGGAGGATCTTGACGTCGACCTCCTGGCCGATCTGGACCTCGTCCTGCGGGTTCTCGACCTTGTGGTCGGCCAACTCGGAGACGTGCAGCAGGCCCTCGAGTTCCGGCTCCAGCTCGACGAACACGCCGAAGTTGGTGATCTTCGTGATCTTGCCGCGGACGACCATGCCGGGCTGATAGCGCTCGGGCACCGCGCGCAGCCAGGGGTCTTCGGTCATCTGCTTGAGGCCCAGGCCGATGCGCATCTTCTCCTGGTCCACGGACAGCACGACGCAGCGGAGCCGGTCGCCCTTCTTCACGATCTCGGACGGGTGGCTGACCTTCTTGGTCCAGCTCATGTCGGACACGTGCAGCAGGCCGTCGATGCCCTCCTCGATCTCGACGAACGCGCCGTAGTTCGTGAGGTTGCGGACGACGCCCTCGATGACCGTGCCGACCGGGTACTTCTGGGCCACGGTCGTCCAGGGGTTGATCTCGGTCTGCTTCATACCGAGCGAGATTTCCTGCTTGTCCTTGTCGATCTCGAGGATCACGACCTCGATCTGGTCGCCCGGGTTGACGACCTCGGACGGATGGTTGATCCGGCGGGTCCAACTCATCTCGGAGATGTGGACCAGGCCCTCGACGCCCGGTTCGAGCTTCACGAACGCCCCATAGTTCATGATGTTGACGACTTCGCCGCGCACGCGGGAGCCGAGCGGATAGCGCTCCGCGACCTTCTCCCAGGGGTTCTCGTCCTTCTGCTTGAGCCCCAGGGCGATCTTCTCGCGGTCGCGGTCAATCGCGAGGATCTTGATCTCGACCTCCTGATCGACCTTGAGCATCTGGCTGGGGTGCTCGATGCGGTCCCAGGACATGTCGGTGATGTGCAACAGGCCGTCGATGCCGCCGAGGTCAACAAACGCGCCGAAGTCGGCGATGTTCTTGACGACGCCCGTGCGGAGCTGCCCGACCTCGATTTCGGCCAGCACGCGGGCCTTGGCCTTGGCGCGCTCCTCTTCCACGAGCCGGCGGCGGGAAATGACGATGTTTCGCCGTTCGGTGTCGATCTTGAGGATCTTGGCCTCGATCTCGCGGCCGAGGTATTCGCCGACGTCGGCGGGCCGGCGGATGTCGACCTGTGAAGCGGGCAGGAAGACGGGGACGCCGATGTCCACCAGCAATCCGCCCTTGATCTTGCGGAGGACGCGGCCCTTGACGGTGTCGCCCTCGTGGTTGCTCTCGACGATGCGTTGCCAGTTCAGGATGCGGTCCGCCCGGCGTTTGGAGACGACGATCATCCCGGCCTCGTCGATGTCCTCGACGATCACGTCGACCAGGTCGCCGGGTTTGATCTGGGCGGGGTCGTCCCATTCATCGAGGCTGACAACGCCCTCGCTCTTGAGGCCGACGTCGAGCACGACTTCGTTGCCGGTGATCGTGACGATCTTGGCCTTCAACAGCGTGTCGAACGCCAGGCCGACGCCGGTCTGACCGGTGAAGGTCTGCTCCATGACGTTGGCGGTAACGGTCGGGCCGAAGGCGGCCTGCAACTCGGCGTCGATTTCCTGGTCCGACACTTCGATGTCACGAAACACGTTGGGGTCCAGCATGGGTGCATCCTGCGCCGCCCGACACCGGGGGCGCTGTCCCACCAGTCCAGTACAACTCAGAGCGGGGGTGGGGAGCGAGTAAGAGTACCCGGCCTCGCACCGGGCCGCCCGGTGCCGCCTGAGACCAGACCCGGAAGTGTACCACGGGCGTTGCGTGGGGGCAACACCGTTTCGGCAAGCTCAAAGTGCGATTGCGATTGGCGCGGTGCGCTGTCCGCGCGTTACCCTTCCGCCACGAACGACGACGCCTGTCCCCCGGAGCCCGCCGCCACGGAACCCGCGGACGTCCCGGCCGGCAGCTCGCGGCGGAGCTTCTCGATCAGCAGAGCCCAGCTTTCGCGTTGGTGCTGCAAAACGCGCAGGGCTTCAGCGAGCGCCTGCTCATCCTGGTCAAGGTTTGCATCCACCAGCCGCCGCCAGACGAAGTTGTAGAGGGCCAGCATCCGGTCGGCGAGTTCCGGGTTGACCTCGCGACGCGTGCCGTTGCTCAGCTCGAGCACGATGAGCTGGGCGCGCTCCAGCGCGTTGAACGCGGCCTCGCGGTCGCGGGCCCGCAGCGCCTCCAGACCCTGGTTCGCGAACCGGATCGCCCCATCGTACAAGAGGAGCTGAAGCTGCTCCGGCGTGGACGTCAGCACGACGTTGCGGAGATACTCTTGCGATGGGTTGCGCTCGGGTTTCATCATGAAGCGCTATCGGTTCGACGGGGCGGCGGGTGAAATCCGCCCGTTGTCGGGGCCACGTTCGCCGCCCCGGAAAACCACAGAGACGCAGAGAGCGCAGAGGTCGCAGAGAAGAAAGGCAACAAGGCAACGAGGCAACAAGGCAACGAGGCAACAAGGCAACGAGGCAACAAGGCAACGAGGCAAC
>CAYMXT010000021.1:10613-28408 GCA_964394415.1 uncultured Planctomycetales bacterium | reverse complement strand
CGCCGGGCGGCGTGAAATCCGCCTGTACGTTCTGAGCACCGATGGGCTTGGACACATGCTGCCGCCGGACGGGATCGACCGCGAGCTGCTGTACCTCGATGCGTGGATCAAGGACGCGCACGCCTCGTCCCCGGACCTCGAAATCGTGGCGCTGTCCGACCACGGGCTCGGGCGTGTGCCGCCGGGTTGGCCGCACGTGCGGCGTTTCGACCTCGCCGGCGTCCTGCGGGCGGCCGGCCTGCGTGTCCGGCGCCGGCTGCGGCAGACTGGAGACGTCGCGCTGCCCGTGTTGGGATTGCTCGACGTGGCCCGCCTGCACTGCTTCGACGCCGAGACACGTACGCGTGCGGTAGCGGCGGTGCGGCATTGCATCGAAATCGAAGTCGTGGCCGCCCGCGTGGACGACCATCTCGAAGTATACGCCGGTGCCGCGCACGCGATTGTCCGCCGGGACGGCGGGCCGGACGGCAAGCAGCGCTACTCGTATGAACCCCGGACCGGCGACCCGCTTCAACTCAGCGCCGCGTTGCACCGCCTCAAGCGGAGCCCCGCGACGGCGCCGGACTGGCTGGCTGCCTCGGCGGACCTGGCGTTTCCCGCAGCCCCGCCGCGGCTGTGGGCCGGGCTGTGCGAGCTGTCGCAGGAGCGGCCGGACGTGGTGGTCAGTCTGACCGACCGCTGGTTTGTCGGCAGCGGACTGTTGAACCGCTTCGTGCGGATGCAGGGCACGCACGGCGGCCTGCATCGGCGCGTCAGCGAGACGTTTGTGATGGGCACGCACCTGGATCTCGCCGACCCCAGCGACCTGCCGGCCGTCGCCGCCCAACTGCGCGCGGCGTGGGGTTGGCCGCGCCGGGCTAGCCCCTGAACAAGCGTGAATCCTGAATCAACGTGCGCGAATGGGCGGCTGAGTACCTGGACCGCGCGATCGCGCTGTGCCGGAGCGCTGTGTCCCGCCGCTGGCGCGCGGGGCACGCATCCACGGCGGTTTGCGTCGAGCGTGGGGCAGAGAAACGCCGGCCCGCGGTGGGCCGGCGTTGGAGTTGGGTCAAAAAGTGCGGCGTCCGATCAGGCGGCGCCGCAGGCTGGCTTGGGGGTCCGGTTAGTCTTCCTGCTTACCGCCGCTGTCCTGCTCGAGCATCTTGCGGAGGTAGCTGTTCTCGCGGCGAGTGGCTTCGAGGTCGAAGAGCAGGTACTTGATGCCCAGCCGCAGGAAATCGATGCTGTCCTGGAGGCTGGTCACACTCTTCTTGATCTGCTCATGACGGTCCTTGGTCTCTTCCGCGAGCTTGCGGAGGCGGTCCCGTTCGCCCTCCGGCAGGGCTTCGATCTCGGCCACCAGTTCCGCTAACCGTTTCTGAAATTCGGCTTCATTCATGCTTCTTTTCCTCCTCTGGAAAGCACCGGGCCGTGGGTCGAGGTCAGCCGGTCGAGCCATCCACGAGGCTCATCGCCGAAAGCGATTCATTCTACGCCTGCTGTTGCGGCAATTGCGACTATCAGGCCGCGCCTTTCGTGCCGTCCGTTCATCGGCCGCGCGCCCGCCCGTTCCCGGGCACCGATGCACGTATTTTATGAGGCGTCGGCAAGGGTTTGCCCGCTTTACCGCGGACCGGCCGGCGCGGTTTACCGCATGTCCCAGAATTCATCTTGACCAGCGGCACCGGGACAGTTTGCGGCCCTTCGCCGACGGCCCTTGTCGCGCCGGTCGTATTCGGATAGACAGGCGGCCTCGTGTGTGGTGAGGTGCGCGGATGGAACTGCCGGAAATCCAGTACAACTTGCTGCGGAGCCTGGTCGCCAGCGGTGGATCGGCCGGCGTGCCCGCGCTCGTTGTGAGCCTCGGCCTGGACCAGTCGCTCGTCATGGCGGCGGCGATGGGTCTTCAAGACGCCGCGCTGGTCACGCTCAGCGAGTCCGGCTTCGAGGAGCTGCGACTGGGACCGGAGGGTGAGCCATTCGCTACCGAACCGCTGCCGGAGCGCGTGGTTCTGGGCGTCTTGCTCGCCCAGGGCGGGCGGTGCCCGGTCACCGCTGTCCCGAAGCACTGTGAGTTGGATAACGCACAGGTTGGCGGTTGTCTGCGGTTCTTGAGCCAACGCGGTTGGGCTCGCAAGGACGGCGGCGACCTCGTGCTGCTGCCCGGTGCCCCGGCCGCGGAACCTCCGCCGCAGCCGGACGAGTTGCTTATCCAGGCGCTCGTCGGCGGGCGCGTCGCCGCGCGGGCGGACCTGGAGCGCGAGGGCGTGCCGGTCGCCGCGGCCCTCGAGTTAGCCGCCAAGCGCAAGGGCATGTTGGTAGTAAAGGAGCGGACCCTGCGACAGGTGTCCGTAACCGACAAAGGCCGCCAACTCCTGGCCGCCGGCGTCAGAGGCCGGCGCAAGGTGACGCAGCTCACGCCCGAACTGCTCGCCGAGGGCGGCTGGCGGGAGGTCGAGCTACAGCCGTACGACGTGACGCTCGCGGCGAAGAAGCTGTACGCGGGCAAGGAGCACCCGTTTCAGCGGACGCTCGACCGTGTGCGGCGGGTGTTCCTGGAGATGGGGTTTGAGGAAATCGTCAGCCCGTGGGTCGAATCGAGCTTCTGGGACTTCGACGCCCTGTTTCAGCCGCAGGACCACCCGGCCCGCGACATGCAGGACACGTTTTACGTCGCCCGCCCGGACCGCTGCCGGCTGCCGGACGACGCCTTGGTCGATCGTATCGGACGAGTCCACGCGGACGGCGGCGAGACTGGCTCGACTGGCTGGCAGTACCGCTGGAGCCGTGAGCTGGCGCACAAGCCGGTGCTGCGGACGCACACGACCGCGGCGACGTGCCGGGCGCTGGCCCGCCACGCGCAGGGCCGGCCGGGCAAGTACTTCGTGATCGGGCCGGTGTTCCGGCGGGAAACGGCGGACTACAAGCATTTGCCGATGTTCCACCAGGTGGACGGGATCATCGTCGATCCGCACGCCAGCCTGGCGACGCTGATCGGCACGTTGTCGGCGTTCTACGCGAAGATGGGCTTTCCGAAGGTGAAGGTGACGCCGAGCTTCTTCCCGTATACGGAGCCGTCGGCGGAAGTGCTGCTGTATTTGGAGAGCCGGCAAAGTTGGATCGAGATGGGCGGGTCGGGCCTTTTCCGGCCGGAAGTGACGCTGCCGTTCGGGATCACGGACCGGGTGCTGGCGTGGGGGCTGGGGCTGGAGCGGCTGGCGATGCTGGTCCACGGGCTGGACTCGATTGGTGAGCTGTACTACGCCACGATGCCGTGGCTGCGGGAGGAGCCGTTGTGCCGATCATAGACATGCCCGTGGAGACGTTGCTGGCGCGGGTGTGCCGCGCCGCGCCGGAGCGACACAGCGCCGAAGCGACGGAGCGACGAAGCGACGAAGCGACGAAGGGTGTGCAGCTCGGCCTCAGCGAGCTGGCCGAGCTCTTGCCCCGGCTGGGGTGCGAAGTCGAGGAAGTCGCGGAGGTGCAGGAGTTCGCCTGCCGCGTGTGCGGGAAAATCTACGACCGCACCGAGGCGCAGGGGGCGCCGCTGCACTGCTCGCACTGCGGCACGGATTTCCGCGCGGCCCCGTCGTCGCTCGACAATCTGGGTCGTGGGCAGGTCGTCCGGCTGAACATGCTCGCCGTCCGCCCGGACATCTTCGACCCCGGCGGGATGGCCCGCTACATCCGGGGCTTTCTGGGCGTGCAGGCCGGCCTGGTCGAGTACACGCCGGCGGCCCCGCGGATTCGGGTGCAGGTCGATCCGCAGCTTTCGCAGGCGGAGAGCTACCGGCCGCACATCGCCTGTGCCGTCGTGCGCAACGTCCGGCTCGACAACGCGACGATCAAGATGGTGATGAACCTCCAGGAGGATCTGCACTGGGCCCTGGGGCGCGACCGCAAGCTCGCTTCGATCGGCGTGTATGACCTCGACACGCTCGCGGGCGATGTCTACCACTACGACGCGGTCGACCCCGACGGGCTGCGGTTCGTGCCGCTCGGACTGTCGCCGCAAGACCCCGCCGGTCGGCTGACCCCGCGCGAGATTCTGGACAAACACAAGACCGGGCAGGCGTACGCCCATTTGCTGAAGCCGCTGAAGAAGTACCCGCTGCTGCGCGACGGGGCCGGGACGGTGCTGTCGATGCCGCCGATCATCAACAGCGAGCAGACGCGGGTGACGCTCAATACGCGGCAGTTCTTCGTGGACGTGACCGGCCTCTCGCGGCGCACGGTGGACCGGGCGCTGAACATCATCGTCACGAGCTTCAAGGAGATCATGCCGGACGTGCGGATCGAGTCGGTCGTGATCGAGTCCCCCGACGGCGTCCACCTGACGCCCGACCTCGCGCCGACGGAAATGTCGCTCGACGTGCGTCAGGCCGCCGAGACGATCGGCGTCCGCCTCAACACCGCCGAGTTGGCCGAGCTGCTCGAATCGATGGGTCACGGCGTCGAGGAGGGGCCACACGCGGACACGCTGCGCGTCTTCGTGCCCGCGTACCGCAACGACGTGATGCACCCGATCGACCTGATCGAGGACGCGGCGATCGCCTACGGCTACGAGAACCTCACGCCGGAACTCGTGCCGACGTTCACGGTCGGTGCGCCGCGGGCGATCGAGGAGCAATCGGCGATCGCCCGGCGGGCGCTCGCAGGGCTCGGCTTCCACCAGGTGCTGACGCTGGTGCTGTCGAACGAAGCCGCGGCGTTTGCGAAATGGCGACTGGCGCCGGACGCCCGCGCCGTGAAGATCGCGAACCCGATCAGTGTCGAGCAGACGATGTGTCGCGTGTCGCTGCTGCCGGGGCTGCTGGAGACGCTGGCGATCAACAAGCAATACGATCTGCCGCAGCAGCTCTTCGAGGTCGGCGATTGCTGCTTTGTGGACGCAGACGTGGAGACCGGCGCCCGCGAAGAGCGGTTGGTCGCGGCGGCCATGATCGGGACGCACGTGGGCTACGCCGACGTACGCGCGCTCGCCGATGCCTTCGTGCATGAAATGGGCACAGCCCACGTGGTCAAGCCGACGGAGCACGCGAGCTTCATCCCCGGCCGGGTCGCGGCGCTGCACGACGCCGCCGGCCAACGCCTGGGCACGCTCGGCGAGCTGCACCCCGAGGTGCTGGAAGCGTATGGCCTGAAACACCCCGTCGCCGTGCTGGAACTCAGCCTCGCCAAACTCCTTGCGCCTCCGCATTAATTTAACCACAGAGACACAGAGAACACAGAGAAGACCAGAAGTAAGAAGTCAGAAGTATGAAGTCCACACGTTGTTGGGGGCCGGGTTTTGGCGCACCGGCACAATCCGCGGGGTCTGTTCACACGTTCTGGTTCTTCTCTTGTCTCCTCTGTGTTCTCTGTGTCCCGGCGCGCCGGGACTGTGGTGAATCCTGGGCGGATGCGCTCAGCCGCCGGCGAGGGCGGCTGTGGCTGCGGCCAGCACGGTGGCGACGGCTGCGTCCCAGGGGGCCGCGAGCCGCGCGCCCGCGGCCCGGGTGTGCCCGCCGCCGCCGAACTGTGCGGCCAGCTTCGCCACGTCGAGCCGCGCTTTGCTGCGGAAGTTGACGCGGATGTGGTCGGCTTCCTCGGTGAACAGGACGGTCGCCTCGACCCCCGCCAGCCGGCCGGCTTCGTTCACCAGGTCTTCGGTCATCGTGCGGTCGGCGCCCGCGGCGTCGAAGTCCGCCCGCCGGAGCTTCAAGAGCGCTAGCTGGCCGTCGGCGTGGAGTTCCAGCGCCTGTAACATCCGGCCGGTCAGCCGCAGCCGGGCCGGCGAATCCTGCTCGTAGATCGCCCGGTAGATTGCGTTTACCGCCGCCCCCGCCGCAGTCAACTCCGCCGTCATGCGCAGCAGCCGCGCGTCGGTGTTGGAGAAGCGGAACCAGCCGGTGTCGGTGGCCAGGCCGACGAATAGCGCTGTCGCCAGGGCCGGGGTCCACGCCACGCCGGCGGTCTTCAGCAGCTCCGCCACGAGCAGGCACACGGCGCCGGCGGATTCGTCGAGCAGCCGTAAGTCGCCGGGGCGGGTGCCGATCGCATCGCGCGTCGGATGGTGATCGATCACGAGCGTACGCGGCGCCTGCGGCAGCCAATCTGCGATCGGCTCAAGCTGCTGTACGCTGCACGTGTCGAGCACGAGCAAGGCGTCGCAGGTGCTCGTGAGTGCGTCGCGCTCGGCCGTCCAGTCGTGCCACGTGACCGAATCGCGCAGCAGCTCGTATCGCGTTGGAAACGGCTCGAACAAGGCGGCGGTCGCGTCGATGCCCAGCGCGTGCAGTGCCAGCGTCAGACCCGCGACGGCCCCCAGCGCATCGCCGTCCGGCCGGCGGTGGGTCACCACCGAGGGACGATGGCAACTCATGAGCCAGGCGCGTGCCGCCTCGAACTCGTCCGCATCAATCATGGCAAGCTCGCCAGCAGGGCCGTGACCCGCTCGACCGCGTTGACCGCATCGTAGCCAGCGCCGCGACCTGTTCGTCGTCGCCGGCGGTCAGTGGGGCGGCGATTTGGGCAAGCACGTCCACGTGTAATCTCCGGGCGGGATTGTACCGTGGCCGCCGCGTGCGGCAGGCGGCGGCCTCGGAGCCGCGACCGGGAGGGAGCGATGCTCGCAGCGCGTCGGCGGTGGAAGATGATCAAGGGGATCAAGTTTGCGCGCCCCCCGGTTGATCATCTTCAATATCGGGACGTTGGGAGTAACCACAGTCCCGGCGCGCCGGGACACAGAGGCACAGAGAAGACTGGGAGGGACACGGTCGGGACAGCCAGAAGGGCAAGAGTCTCAAGAGTCTCATGATTGTGGGGGGCGTAAGAGAGACTCTTGAAAGTTATCCGGGCCTGTGGCAGGGGATCCAACCGCGGAGACGCGGAGAGCGCGGAGGACGCGGAGAACGCATGAATCAGGGCGGACATTGACCATTGCACCTTTGATGGAGCATAGCACGAGTACGAGGGGGCGGGGGTCCGCAACGCACGAGTGTCAGGGATGGGCGGGGATTGGCGGAGAAACCACAGAGGCACCGAGACACAGAGAGACGAGCAGCGAGTAGCGAATTGGGAAAGGGGAATCGGGAACAGGGGAGCATGGGCCTCTGGCCGGTGCGGACGTGGAGGAGGTCCGCCAAGCCCCGGTGAGCGGTAGTAATGAATGGCGAATAGCGAGTAGCGAGTAGCGAAGGACGGTCGGCGGCGCGGAGAGTGGGGCCGCGACGCTGGACGGTCGCAGAGGGGTGGTTATTGGCTCAACAGCGCGACGAACGCGTTGATGTCGTCGAAGTCCACGTCGCCGTCGGCGTCACAATCGGCGTTGGTCACATCGCAGTACGGGAACTCCTGAACGTAGGCGCCGGGATCAGAGAGAGCGAGAACGAACGGGTTGATATCGTCGAAGTCGATGTGGCGGTTACAGTTCAGGTCGCCGCGCGGGAATCCCCTCACGCCAAGACTGAGCGAACCGCCGGCGGCAAGCGCGACGAAGCCAGCATTGGGCACGGTCACACTGCATTGACCGTAGATGTTGCTGCCCCACGCGACGATTGAACCGTCGACCTTCAAGCCAAGACTGTGGTACTCACCCGCGTCAATTGCCACGAAACCCGTGTTCGGGCTGGGTACAACGCACTGACCCGCGCTGCTGTCGCCCCAAGCCATGATAGACCCGTCGGTCTTTAACGCGAGGCTGTGGTACGCACCTGCGGCGATCGCCATGACATCCGAATTCGGAGATGGAACGCAACATTGGCCGTAGTTCGGGTGACCCCACAGTCCGCACTGGCCGGCACCCCACGGCACCACCGAGCCGTCGGCCTTCAATCCGAGGCCGTGGTAATGGCCGGCTGCAACTGCCACGAAGCCGGCGTTCGGCGTGGGCACGTTACACTGGCCTTGCCCGTTGTATCCCCACGCCACGATGGAACCGTTAGACTTGAGGCCTAGGCTGTGGCTCTGACCTGCGGCGAGATCAACAAATCCAGTGTTCGGCGAAGGTACGGCGCATTGCCCGCCACCGTTGTGCCCCCACGCCACAATGGAGCCGTCGGCTTTCAGGGCAAGGCTATGAACGTACCCTGCGGCGAGCGACACAAAACCTGTATTCGGTGCCGGCACATCGCATTGCCCGAATTCGTTGTATCCCCAAGAGCGGATCGAGCCGTTGACCGTCAGGGCGACAGAGTGGCAGTGCACCTCGTAGCCGCCCGCGCTGACTGCGACGAACGCCGTATTGGGCGCCGGCACATTTGCCTCCCCGTGCCAGTTCCACCCCCACGGCACGATCGAACCATCGGCTTTCAGACCGAGACTTTGGTAACTAGCTGCCGCCAGAGCAACGAAGCCGGTGTTGGGCGACGGCACATCGCACTCGCCCTGGCCATTTTCACCCCACGCCACGATCGAGCCATCACTTTTCAGCCCAAGGCTGTGCTGATACCCGCCTGCGACGGCGAGAAATTCGCTGTTGGGCGCAGGGACGTTGCATTGGCCTCCGCCGTTCTGTCCCCATGCCACTGCTGTACCATCGGCATGCACAGCAAGACTGTGCTCTTCACCGGCGCCTACTGCCACGAACCCCGAGTTTGGCCAAGGGACGTTGCACTGAGCGTAGTTGTTCCATCCCCAGGCGACAATTGAGCCATCGGACTTCAGGCCCAGACTGTGGTAGCCGCCCCCCGCGATCGCCACGAAGCCTGTGTTCGGTGCGGGCACGTTGCATTGGCCGTAGTTATTGCGACCCCACGCCACAATCGAGCCGTCGGCCTTCAGGCCCAAGCTGTGATAGTAGCCTCCCGCGACCGCCACGAAGGCCGTATTCGGCGCGGGTACAGCGCATTGACCAAAACCGTTGTGTCCCCACGCCGCGATTGAGCCGTCCGCGCGAAGCGCGAGGCCGTGACCGCCGTCCAGTTGGCGGTTGCCGCCTGCCGCGACCGCGATGAAGTCCATGTTCGGCCAAGGCAGATCGCATTGGCCGTAGGCGTTCCACCCCCATGCGACAATTGAGCCGTCGGTCTTCAAACCGAGGCCGAAGGTCGTACCACCCGCGACGCCCACAAACCCAGCTCTCAAGTCGACGCCCACGACTTGAACTCCCCAACCGGTGACGGAACCGTGCCCATCCTGTCCAAGTGCGGCCGAGACCGGAAGCAGCGCGAGGCACGCAGTGGCTTGAAAGCAGCGGCGGTTCATACGTTTCCCCTTTCGATGTTGCGACGTGGGGCAAGCCGACCCGCCAGGGTGTGGCAATGGTGCCACCGGTTGCGAGGACCCGCCGGCGGGGCGTCCCCATGAGGGCATTGTGCCAGGATGGCGGGAGCGGTTCAAGGTGAGACCGAGACGTTTTTCACCCTCCCCCGGCCCCACCCGGGGAGGGAGGGGGGTTGGCGGCCCTTGGCGGGCGAGACGCCCACCCCACGGCGGGCGAGACGCCCAGCCCACGGCGGGCGGGGACGCCCACCCCACGGCGGGCGAGACGCCCATTCCACGGCGGGCGAGACGCCCACCCCACGGCGGGCGGGGACGCCCACCCCACGGCGGGCGAGACGCCCACCCCACGGCGGGCAGGGACTCCTACCCCAGCGTATGTCGTCGCTTCACGCCGCGGGTTGCCACGGGATCGGATTCCGGGCACCATTGGCACGGGGGTCGGCCGTCACGGGAACGCTTGCTGAACCGCGGTCTGGACCGCGTTCCAGACCGCGTCTTCGCCGCCGGAAGCGTCGATGAGCACGATGGGAGTCGGGTAGACGCCGGCCAGGTCGTGGAAGAGCTGCCGGACCTTCCGGTGAAAGTCCAACGGTCGCCGCTCCATTGCGTCCGCCGTGGCGCCGTCGAACATGGCGATTTGCCCGGCCACGTGGTTTTCCTGGTTCCTGGCCCGTTGCCCGGCGTGGTGCGGCTTGCGGCCGGTGCGGCGAAAGCCGACCTCGGGCGGCACGTCCAGCACGAGCGTCAAGTCCGGCCAGGTTTCGCCTACGGCCAGCCGCCCCAGGGCGATGATGTCGGTGGGCGGCAGACCGAGCGCCCCCTGATAAGCACATGTTGCAGAAATGAAACGGTCGCACAGGACCGTTTCTCCGGCCACGAGCGCGGGACGGATGATCTCCGCGACGAGCTGCGCCCGCGAGGCCATGAATAGCAACGTTTCGCAGCGCGAGTCCATCTGCGACAGGTTGTAGCCGAGGAGTACGTGCCGGATCCGGTCGCCGATTTCCGTCCCGCCTGGGTCACGGGCGCGCCGGCAGCGACCGCCGTTCGCGGCAATCCAGGCGGCCAGGCGCTCCAATTGCGTCCCCTTCCCCGATCCGTCGGGACCGTCCATGACGATGAACTTTCCGGCCAGGCCCATGCCGTGGACGGTAGTGGAAACGAAAGCGCGCGGCAACGGGCTGGTCCGCGGCAGCGCGGCTGTCGCGGTGGCGCGGTGGCGTTCCGGTGGTAGACTATCGGCTGACACAATTCGACAGGTTGCGTTGAAGCAGGTCGTCGAAACGTCTATCCTGAAGGCTGCGCGGTCCTGTTCGGAGCACCGGGAACGGAGATGGTGACACTGAGCCCCGAGCTGCTCGCGATTCTCGTGTGCCCCGTGCCGGAATGTCGGGGATCACTCACCGTCCGCGGCGAGCGGCTGGTCTGCGAGCGGTGCGGGCTACAATACAGATGGGAAGAGCGGTGGCCGGTTCTCATTCCCGAGGAAGCCGAGCCACGGCAGGAGTCGTAGGTGAAGCGGACGAAGCCTCGGAATAGCTGTTTCGCGATTATCAGCGACATTCACGCGAACCTGGAGGCCCTTCAGGCGGTGCTGGCGGACATCGACCAACGGGGCGTCCGCGAGGTAGTCTGCCTGGGCGACATCGTCGGCTACGGGGCGAACCCGAAAGAGTGTCTGGACCTCGTGCGGGAGCGCTGCCGGCTGACGCTGATGGGCAACCACGATCATGCCGTGCTGTTCGAACCGACGAACTTCAACCTGCCCGCCGAACGGGCGTGTTTCTGGACGCGACAGATGCTCGAGGACGAGCCGGACGCGGCCCGGCGGGCGGCCCGCTGGCAGTTCCTCGGCGAGCTGCCGTTGCGGGTCAAAGAGCGGGACGTGCTGTTCCTGCACGCCAGCCCGCGGCGTCCGATGAACGAGTACATTTTTCCCGAGGATGTGTTCACGAACCCGCAGAAGGTGATTGCGAACTTTGAGCGGCTGGACGCCCGCATCTGCTTCGTGGGCCACACGCACCAGCCGGGGGTTTTCGTGGATGACCCGTATTTCGACCCGCCGCACGAGTTGCCGGACTCGCCGTACTACGAGGTGGACAGCGAGCGGGCGATCATCAACGTGGGGAGTGTTGGTCAGCCGCGGGATCGCGACCCGCGGGCGGCGTACGTGGTCGTCTACCGCAGCGCCGCGGCGATGGACAGCGGGGCCGAGAGCCTGGCGGCGGTGGCGCTGAGCTGCTCGGTCGAGGAAGTCGAATTCGTGCGGGTGGAGTACGACATCGAGCGGACGGTGAAGAAGATCCTCGCTGAACCCGCGCTCGAAGACCTGCTGGGGACGCGACTGTATGACGGGCGGTAGGGGTGTCGCCGCAAGCCCGGGAGCACCCGCGATGTCCAGCCCGATTGCCTCTTACCCGGTCGAAATCCGCGTGCGTTACGCCGAGACGGATGCGATGGGTTACCTGCACCACGCGCAGTACCTCGTCTATTTCGAGCTGGGACGCACGGAACTGTTGCGTGTCAATGGTGTGCGTTACCGCGAGTTGGAGGAGCGCGGCATCTTCTACGTGGTGGCCCGGCTGGATTGCCGCTTCAAAGCCCCGGCTCGCTATGACGATCTGCTCACGCTGACGACGACGACGGAGCGGCTGACGCCGGTGCGGGTAGAGCATAGTTATCGACTACAGCGTGGGGATACGCTGCTGACGGAGGGTTCCTCGACGCTCGTGTGCGTGGGGCAGGACGGCCGACCGCGGGGGCTGCCGGACGACATCTACAACCGCCTGACCGGGGTGACAGGCGGCCCGGCGATCGGCTAAGCTGTTGGCCGGGCCGGCCGCTGACACACGGGCCGGAATGACCCGCGTGACGAGGACGTGGAATGCAAGCGCGAATGGCAGCAGCGTTGGCGGTAGCGGTGTTGGCCGCGGGGTTAGCTCCGGCGACCCTGGCGCAACCGACGCCTCCGCCCCCGGTCGAGACGCCGACCACCATGCCTACACCTCCGCCGCCCGTACCTCCGGAGGAGAGCCCGATCCGCCGGGCGGAGCTGGAAGCCGCAGCGGCGCCGCCGGTGCCGCCGGCCGCGGCGCCGAGCACTGCGCCGCGTGTGGCGTTGGACATCGCCTGCGGTTCGGAGACCTGGGGCCAGATCGTGATCGAGCTGGACGAGGACCGGGCCCCATTTACGGTCCGCAATTTCCTGACCTTCGTCGACCAGGGTTTCTACAACGGCACGATTTTCCACCGCATCATCTCCGACTACGTCGCGCAGGGCGGCGGGTACTTCGGGCCCGATCAACCGAAGAAGGTCAACGGGCGCGAGCCGGTCCGCAACGAGTCGGACAACCTGCTGAAGAACCTCAAGTACTCGGTGGCGATGGCGCGGGGCCGCAACCCGCGTTCCGCTACCTCGCAGTTCTTCATCAACCTCGCGGACAACCCCAAGCTCGACTACCCCGGCCACGACGGGGCGGGCTATTGCGTGTTCGGCCTGGTGACCGGCGGACGCGAGGTCGTGGACCGCATCGCCGCGTGCCCGGTCGGACCCAACCCGAAAGTGCCCGGCGAGGATTCGCGGCCGACGAACCCGCCGCTGATCCGCCGGGCGTACCGCTTGCCGCCGGAGCCGCCCCCGCCGCACGAGTAGCGTGCGCACGCCCAGGAGCTTGCCAAGATGTCTCGCAAACCCGCCAACCCGTTCCACGCATCCGCGAGTCTGAACACGCGCGGCGGCGCGGTTGAAATCTGCCGCCTTGACGCTCTGGAGAAGGCCGGTCTCGCCACCAAGCTGGCTACTCTGCCGTATTCGATCCGCGTGCTGCTGGAGAACGTGCTGCGCAACGTGGACGGCTTTGCCGTCACGGACGAGCACGTCCGCGCCCTGGCGGCTTGGCAGCCCGGCGGGCGGGCCGAGCGCGAAATTCCGTTCACCCCCGCGCGCGTCGTGCTCCAGGACTTCACCGGGGTGCCAGCCGTCGCGGACCTCGCCGCGATGCGCTCCGCCATGCAGCGGCTCGGCGGCGATCCCGCCCGCATCAACCCCGGCATTCCCGCCGATCTAGTCGTTGACCATTCCGTCCAGGTCGATCATTTTGGCCGCCCCGAGGCCGTCGGCCTCAATGCGAAGATCGAGTTTCAACGCAACCGCGAGCGATACGAATTCCTGCGCTGGGGGCAGCAGGCGTTCGACGACTTCCGCGTCGTGCCGCCCGCGACCGGCATCGTTCACCAGGTCAACCTGGAGTATCTCGCCAAAGTCGTCGTCCGCCGCACGGCCGGCGGGCGGACGCTGGCGTTCCCCGACACGCTCGTCGGCACCGACAGCCACACCACGATGATTAACGGCCTGGGCGTGCTCGGCTGGGGCGTCGGCGGCATCGAGGCCGAGGCGGCCTTGCTCGGCCAGCCGCTGTACATGCTGATCCCCGACGTGATCGGCTTCCGGCTGACGGGCACACCGTGCGAAGGGACGACCGCCACCGATCTGGTGCTCCGCGTCACCGAGATGCTGCGGAAGGTCGGCGTCGTGGACAAGTTCGTCGAGTTCTTCGGGCCGGGGCTGGCGTGTCTGAGCCTGCCGGACCGGGCCACGCTCGCCAACATGGCCCCCGAGTACGGGGCCACGATGGGCTTCTTCCCCGTCGATGACCGCACGCTCGACTACCTGCGGCTGACTGGCCGCGGCGACGACGAGGTCGAGCTGGTCGAGAGCTACTGCAGAGAGCAGGGTCTGTTCCGCACCGCCGGCAGCCCGGACCCGCAGTACACACAGGTGGTCGAGTTGGACCTCGGCGCGGTCGAGCCAGCACTGGCCGGGCCGAAGCGCCCGCAGGACCGCGTGACGCTTTCGCAGATGAAGCCGGTCTTCCGGGAGGCCCTGAAGGCGCCGTTGAAAAGCCGCGGCTTCGCGCTCAGCGAGTCCGACCTCGGCAAAACCGCCACTTTCGAGCAGACGCCGCTCGGCCACGGCACCGTCGTCATCGCCGCGATCACGAGCTGCACGAACACCAGCAACCCGTCGGTGATGCTGGCGGCGGGCCTCCTGGCGAAGAACGCCGCCGCGCGCGGCCTGCGGGTCAAGCCGTGGGTCAAGACGTCGCTTTCGCCCGGCTCGCGGGTGGTCACCGATTATTTCGACGCCGCCGGGCTGACGGCGTACCTGGAGCAGCTCGGCTTTCACACGACCGGCTACGGCTGCATGACGTGCATCGGCAACAGCGGGCCGCTGCCAGAGACGGTGAGCGCGCTGCTGCGCAGCTCGGGGCTGGTCGCGGCGGCGGTGCTGAGCGGCAACCGCAACTTCGAGGGCCGCATCAGCCCGCAGGTGAAGGCGAACTACCTGGCGTCGCCGCCGCTGGTGGTCGCGTATGCCCTGGCCGGGACGGTGGACATCGATCTCCACGAAGAACCGCTCGGGAACGACAGCGCCGGCCGGCCGGTGTTCCTCAAGGACATCTGGCCCACCCAGGCGGAGATCGAAGCAGCCAACCGCGTGTTTGTGACGCCCGCGGTCTTCCGGCAGCGTTACGCCGACGTGTTCAGCGGGCCGCCGGAATGGCAGCGTATCCAGGTGGGCGGCGGGGCCGTGTACGAATGGGACGAGGGCAGCACCTACATCCAGGAGCCGCCGTTCTTCGCTGACCTGTCGCCGACCCCGCCGCCGACCGCGTCGCTGCGGCAGGCCCGCTGCCTGCTCATGCTGGGCGACAGCGTAACGACCGACCACATCAGCCCGGCGGGCGAGATCGACGCGAACTCGCCCGCGGGTCGGTACCTTCAGGAGCAGGGCGTCACGCCCGCCGAGTTCAACAGCTACGGTTCGCGGCGGGGCAACGACCGCGTGATGACGCGCGGCACGTTCGCCAACCCGCGGCTGCGGAACCTGCTGGCCCCCGGCACCGAGGGCGGGATCACCGTCCATCTGCCCACCGGCAACCAGATGAGCGTGTACGAGGCGGCCCTGCGTTACAAGACCGCCGGCACGCCGCTGATCGTGCTGGCCGGCAAGGACTACGGCATGGGCAGCTCGCGCGATTGGGCGGCGAAGGGGACGCTGCTGCTCGGCGTGCGCGCGGTCATCGCCGTGAGTTTCGAGCGCATTCACCGCAGCAACCTGGTGGGGATGGGTGTGCTCCCGCTCCAGTTCATGCCAGGCGAATCATACGAAACGCTGGGCCTGACCGGGCGCGGGTTCTACGACATCCCGGACTTGTCCGACGAGCTCAAGCCGCAGCAGACGCTGACCGTCGTGGCCGACAACCCGGAAACCGGTCAGCACGTCGAGTTCAAGGTGCGCTGCCGGATCGACACCCCGGTGGAGGTGAAGTACTACCGCCACGGCGGCGTGCTGCCGCTGGGGCTGCGGCAGCTTCTTGCGACGTTGCGGCCGACCTCCGTGTCGGCCGCTGCGTGGGTGCCACGGCCGTGTGGGCCGTGAGAGCAAGACGTTGCGCTGGTTGGCCGATGGCTCGCTTACGCTTCGCGGCTCTGATTCGGCCGGTGCAGAGCCCGGCCGCTACGAAAGGCGTGGCGGGAGCGCGCGCGGCGATTCAGTTGATCTGCGCTACGACGGTCTTCGCGAAATCGAGATCCCCCTGAAAGTCCGCGGGGACCAGCGGAGGTATCATCAACTCACACGCGCGCCGGCCGGCCAGGGCGGCATCCCGGACGACGCGTTCGAGGCGCTGCTCCGTCAGGCCGTGGTAGTTCACCGACAAGAACAGCACGCCGCCGCGGTCGAGCAGATCGAGGGCACCCTCGACGAGCCGCGGCAGGTCCGCGGCGACGGAGAACGTGTCGCGCGCGTGCCGGGCGCGGGCGAACGTCGGCGGGTCCAGGATGATCCAGTCGAAACGGTGCCCCTGCCGCAGCGCCCGACGGTAGTAATCGAACACGTCGGAACAGATGAAGCGATGATCGTCGAGCGCAATGCCATTCGCGGCCAGATTGCGTTTGCCCCATTCCAGCGACTTCTTCGAGACGTCCACACTGACCGTGGACGCGGCCCCGCCGAGCGCGGCGGCCACGGTGAAACCGCAGGTGTATGCGAACGTGTTGAGCACACGCCGGCCGGCACAATTCGCCCGGACGAACTGCCGGGCGGTGCGATGCGCGAGGTACAAGCCGGTCGCGTAGCCGTCGTACGGGCGCACGAGGAAGCGGGCGCCGGCCTCCTGCACCTCGATTTCCGCCGGGGCCGGCTCGCCGAGCCAGGGCCGCGGGTTGCGGTGCGCGTGCTCCAACGCCGCGTGCAACGACGAGCGGTCTTTCGGGAAGCTCTTCCGGTACACCGCGCGGGCTCCCACCCGCTGCATTGCCAGGCGACATAACTCACACACGGCATCGTCTGAGAGCACGAGCCGCCCGGCTTGAGTTTGCACGACCAACACATCGCCATACTGCTCGATGACCAGACCGTCGATGCCGTCGGCCGCACCGTCGAAGAGCCGGACGGCGTTGGTGTTCGGGGCGCCGAGCCAGGCCGCCCGGCGGTCCAGTGCGGCATCTAGTTGCGCAGCAATGGCCCCAGCATCACGCGCTTCCCCGGCGGGCCCGGCACTTGCGTGCCGGGTTCGGATGTGGCCTGCGCGCCTGCGGGGTGGACGTGCCCCAGGCGTCATTCGTCGCCGAACCGCAGGACGTGATAGTGTTTCTTGCCGCGCCGCAGGATGACGTAGCCGCCGGGCAGCAGGTCGTCCGCGGTGAGCGTGCGGTTCACGTCGCGCGCGGTCACGTTGTTGATCGAAATCGAGCCCTGCGGCAGGTCTTTGCGGGCTTGGCCGCGCGAAGGGTAAAAGCCCACGTCTACGAGGACGTTGAGCAGTCCAGCCGCGGGCGTGTTCAACACCGTCGGGTCCAGCTTGTTGGTGGGCGCGCCCTGAAACGCCTCCGCGAGTTCCTGCGCGCTGAGCTGATGGAAGTCTGCCTGCGGGTCAAAAAGCACGTCCGTCGCACGCTGCGCCCGCGCCAGCGCCGCCGCGCCATGCACCATCCGCGTCACTTCTTCCGCGAGCAGCTTCTGTGCGCTGCGTGCGCTGGGGTCCGCGGCGTGCGCGCGACAGACTTCGTCAAGCTGCGGAACCGGCAGCAGCGTAAACGTCTTGAGGTACTGCCCCGCGCCCTGGTCATCGACGTTCAGCCAAAATTGATAGAACCGATAGGGGCTCGTCCGTTGCGGATCAAGCCAGACGTTGCCCTCCTCCGACTTGCCGAACTTGCTGCCGTCGGGCTTGGTCAGCAGCGGCGTCGTCAGGCCCCAGGCTTCCACGCCGCGCAGCCGGCGGATCAGGTCGGCCCCGGAGAGGATGTTGCCCCATTGGTCGCTGCCGCCCATCTGGAGCGTGCAGCCGTAGCGGTCGAAGAGGGCGAGGAAGTCGTACGCCTGGAGCAGCATGTACGAGAACTCGGTGTAGGACAGGCCCTGCTCGCGGGTTTCGAGGCGGGCGCGGACCGAGTCCCGCACGATCATCTGGTTGACGGAGAAGTGCTTGCCAATGTCGCGGAGAAAATCGACCAGGTTCAGCTCGCAGAGCCACTCGCCGTTGTTGACGAGCACGGCCCCGTCGGGGCTCATGGGCGTCACGATCGCAACGAGACTGCCGGAAAAC
>CAYMXT010000021.1:0-10603 GCA_964394415.1 uncultured Planctomycetales bacterium | reverse complement strand
GAGAAACTGCGCGACCTGCCGGCGGATGCCGGCGAGGTTGCACTCAAGCTGTTCGCGGGTGAGCAACGAGCGCTCGTTCTCCTTGCCGCTCGGGTCGCCGATCAGGCCCGTCCCGCCGCCGACCAGGCCGATCGGGCGGTGCCCGGCCTTCTGGAAGCGCAGCAGGTTGACCAGGTGCATCAGGCTGCCGACGTGCAGGCTGTCCGCGGTCGGGTCAAAGCCGATGTAGCCCACGATGCGGCGCGTGCGGAGCACGTCCGCCAGCTCGGGGGCGGAGCACTGGTGGATCAGGTTGCGGTCGGCGAGGTCCTGGAAGAAATCGGTGTTCATAGGCGGGGCATTTTACCCGCCGGGCGCACGGCTCATAGCCCGCTGTGCGGCGTGGCGTGGACACGGTAGGCTGGGCGGAGCACGCGCAGCGTGCATAGCCCAGCCAGCCGGCGGGCTGGGCTCCGCTTCGCTGCGCCCAGCCTACCTCTGCGCCCAGCCTACTTCTCCGTGCCCAGCCTACCTCTACCTCTCACAGACCGCTGTGTGGCGTCGCGTGGCTGGCGAGGTAGATGACGACGGCGAACGTCAACACTCCCGACCAGACCGACAGCGCCCGCAACTCGCGGCCGGTGTAGCGCGTGCAGAAATGCACAAACAGCACGGGGAAGATGTGGTAGCGGTGATCGACGAGGTAATGCGGCAGCAAAAAGAGGATCGCAAACAGCCACGCCGTGAGCACGGCCGTGCGGTCGGCCCGCTGCCAGACGAACCCCGCCGCCAGGGGCAGCACGGCGACAAGCAGGCCGACGAGTATGGACCGCGCGACGAGCGACGTGGCCAGCAGCGTCAGAAACTGATCGTGCAGGTAGTTCGGGTTCCAGTTCCACTGGTGCGGGTTGACGTACCACGCGACCAGCGGCCCCGCGGCGGCCAGCAGCGCGGCGGCGACCCAGCCGCGGGCCAGGGCTGGTCCCAGGCGTGTCCGCCAGCGGTCGCGCACGCGCTGTACCCACACCGGCAGCCAGAGTACGGCGAGCAGGAAGCCGAGCAGGTAGAACTGGGCCGGGTTGAAGCCCGCCGGGTTGTGCATGCCCGGTTGGAGTGCCCAATTCAGGTTGCAAAGCAGGTAACCAACCACAATCGCGAGCGCGGCCAGGTAGGGCCACACCGCGCGGAACCACGTGGGCCATGAGCTAGTACCGAATTCGCATTCCCTCCCCCCCGGCCCCGGTCGCCACGGCGACTCGCCTGCGGAGAGAGGGGCCTCGGTCACTAGCCCCCCCGGCCCCGGAGAGGCCTCGGTGAGTAGCCGGGGGCGCAGCCCCCGGAGAGCGCGCCCAAGGTTCCATCGCCCCGGAGGGGCGATGGTACGCCTGTCACCCGGGCCAGCCGCCGCGCGCGCTACACCGCCCTTATCCCATTCATCCGCGATTCGCCACGCGACGAAGAACGCCACCCAGACGACGTTGTTCCACCGCAGCAGGCACGCAAGCAACAGCGCCAGTGCCGCCAAGAGCGTTTTCCGGCGGACGTGCAGCCAGACCGCGGCGGCCAGAACGAGCAGCGTAGTGGCCTCCGTGTAAACCTGCGCGCTGTACGTGAAGAAGAGCGGGTTCCACGCCCACAGCAACAGGTAACCGGGCGCGAGGTCGCCATGGCGCGTGCGGGCCGCCGCATAGAGCAGGCCGAGCGCCCCGACGGTCGCGAGGGCGCTGCACGCCCGGGCCACCATGATGTGCGGCCCGAGCAGCTTCACGACCTGGGCGACCAGAAAGTGATACGCCGGCGACGTGGCGATGTGCCCCGGGTCGGGCCAGCGACCCTGGCTCAGGCCGACGATGATGCGCCAGTGCTCGCGCTCGTCGGCGATGGGGCCGGGGCTGATCCAGTGCAGGGCCGCGCACCAAACCGCCACGCTGGCGACCGCAAGGACCGAGGCCAGGCGGACAGGCGGGGCGGCATCTGCGGGCGTCGCCACATTCACGCGCGGCATTCTACTTCGCAAGCCGGTAGTGCCGACCCTCGCCCGGCGCGCCGTGCCCTACGGCGGCCGGGTGGCCGCTCGGGGGTCTCCGTCGGACTCGGAGATCCGGCGCTGCTCGTTCGTTGCGGCGCCACTCTATCAGAGGGCAACGCCGTGCTGCTGCGCGGCGGCGTCGGCGGTGTGGTCAATCAGCGTGGCGATGGTCATCGGCCCCACGCCGCCGGGGACGGGGGTGATGAGCGACGCGGGTTCGATCACGGCCTCGAAATCCACGTCGCCGACGTTGCCTGCGTTGTATCCGGCGTCGATGACCACGGCTCCGACCTCGATCCAGCCGCCCTGCACGAAACGCGGCTGGCCGACTGCGGCGATGACGACATCGGCTTGTCGCACGATGGTCGGCAGCGAGCGTGTGCGGGAATGGCAGAGCGTGACGGTCGCGTGGGCGTTGATGAGCAGCGACGCCATCGGCCGCCCGAGGATCGGGCTGCGGCCGATGACGACTGCGTGTGCCCCATCAAGCTGCACGTGATACGCGTTGAGAAGCTGCATGATCCCCGCCGGCGTGCAGGGGATGAACCCCGGCAAGCCCACGATGATGCGCCCGAGCGTGCCGGAGGTGACGCCGTCCACGTCCTTGGCAAGCGGAATGGCCTCGAACGCGGCGCGTTTGTCGATGGGGGCCGGCACTGGGTGTTGTACCAGAATGCCATGGACCGTGGGGTCGGCCGCCAGCTTCTCGACCGCCCGGAGCAGCTCGGCGGTCGTCGTACCCAGCGGCAGCTCGACGGCGACCGAGCGCATGCCCACATCTTCGCAGCGTTTGCGCTTCATCCGCACATAGGCGGCGGAGGCGGGGTCGTTACCCACGAGGATCGTCGCGAGAGTCGGCACGTGGCCGGACGCGGCGCGAATCCGATCGACCTTGGCCTTGGCCCCCGCGAGCACCCGTCGGGCCAGGGCCCGGCCGTCCATCAACTTGGCGGCATGTACGGGCGACGCAGCGTTCGTGCGGTCCATGAAGGCATGATAGCCGATGCAGAATCACATGCGGGCGCAAGCACCCAGTTCGCACCTGGCGCAAGAAAAGACCCCCCACTTGCGTGGGGGGTTCGGATCGAGGGTCTGGATCAGTCGCCACGCTTGTGCGCGGCGTGGCCTGCTACCGCCGGCGAATCAGCAACCCGCCGAGGCCGAGCAGCAGCGCGGAGACCGGCTCGGGGGCGATGCCGGCGACGCGGAAGACGAGGAACTCGTCGTGATTAAAGCCGCTGAACGGGGCCGGGTACCAACCGCCGGGGTCGCGGCCGCTGTCGTACCAGATCCAGTTCGCGTAGCCGGGGATGCTGGGCCGCGTGCCCCAGGGCAGGGCGCCGTTGGTGTAGCCGGGCGCGGTGCTGGGCGGGACCCACAGGCCGTTGGTCGTTGCATACGCAATCGCCGTGTCGACTTCCGACTGCGTCGGCATGAGGCTGGCGGGCCAGGGACTCGGCCAGTACGGATTGCTGGCCGCGTACGCGCCCGCGTTGAAGACCTCCCAGACCACGGTGTTCGTCTCGATTGTGGCGCCCAGCGTGGTGTTTGTGAACACGCCGATGAAGCCCTGGGCGACGGAGTGGTCGGACGCGGTGGCGACGTACATGTAGTCGGTCGGCGGGCGCCCGGTGGCGGTGAAGTTGTACGTTGTGGACCAGTTTGTGCCGCCGCCCGCGAAGAAGTTCGTCGCGAGGGGGGTGCCGTAGTACACGTCAAACTGGTTGTCGACGGTGAGGTACATGTTCCAGTTGTCGGCGTGGGCGGCGCCCGTTGCCGCCGCCACTGCCAAGAGACCGATCAAGAGACTCCTCTTCGTTGCCAAGAACGACATTTCGTTCTCCTCCTGAGGTTCAGGGAGACACCCCGCCTGGCACACGGAACATCCGCATGACGCAGGACCCGGGTTATTCGTGCTCTGCGCGCGGAATTCGGCCCGTACCCGAATTCCAGCCGCCCACGGGCGGTTTCGCGGCGCATCATGGCGGCCCGGCGCCGGGACAGATCTGGGCTTTCACGATGCACCGCGGGGGTCGCCGGTCCGCACGGCCGGCGTACGTGCTGCTATGTAGACGCGGGGGTGGAAATTCTGACAAGCGGGTCCAGGTTTTTTCGCGGGTTCAGGGCGGGGGGCGAGAGTACGGCAGTCTCGCAGTGCGGTCAGCACCCGTCTCAGGTGGGTGACATTGAGCGAAGGTCTTCAACGTCGAATCAGACGTTGCGCGGTCACGCTCCGATCCACAGCGATGTCCTTCGCCCGTTGGCCAACTCGGGGAGAACCCGGTCGGTCACGGCTATGGGCCGGCAGCGGTACCGCACTCGCGACCAAGACGAGTACCACCGCAAGCAGTGCCAGTAGCGTCGTGGTCCATTCGAGGGCCAGGCTGTGGCCGCGCGCCCGGTCATAGCGGGCGCGCTGCTCCGCGAGTACGCGCTGCAACTCCGGCCGTGGAGGCGCCGTACTGCCGCTCCGCTCCGCTTCGGTCCCGACGTAGTTCCGCAGCAGTTGCGCCTCCATGCCTTTCCATTGGCCCGGGGGCATCCGATGCCAGAGCGGCCACGTCAGTTGCACCATCATCACAACCAGCAGCAGCAGAAAACCCGGCCAATACCTGGTATACCAGGCGCACGCGATTCCCAGAAACGGCAGCGCCACCAGCAAATATCTCTCGTGGACCTTGGTTGGAAGCATGACGAACAACAGCAGGCTGAGGGCCGTCCACAGCACGATGCCGCGCGGCTCGCGGCGCCAGCGCCACCAAGCCAGCGTCAAGCCGGCGGTCAGTCCGACGAGCAGAAACAGGCGGCCCCATGCATCCTTCGTCAGCCCGGCGAAGCGGGCCTGTGCGTCGAGCGAGTCGCTGAGTAGTGCGTCCAGGTACCAGATGTTGAACGCCTTCAGCGTGGTGTACTGTGTGAACATGGCAAAAAACGCGTCCCAATAGCTCGCCCTGAGCCAGGTCCAGCTTCCGCTGAGCGTAAATGGTAAGCCGACGATCAGCAGGACACCGCCGCCCACGACGCCGCCCACAAGCACGCGCCAGATCGGCCCGCCCGTTACGAGCGCCCAGCCCCAGGCCGGCAGGAACAAGATGGCCTGCGGTTTGAGGCCGAGCGCCACGCCCCATAGCAGCCCCGCCGTCAGCCAGCGTTGCCGCAACATCGCGTACAGCATCCACACAGCGGGAGCGAGCAGCATCGAGTCGGTTTGCCCCCACACGACGGAGTCCCACCACAGGGGAGGAGCGAACAGCACGAGCAGATAGGTTATCAGGCTCGCCCGACCGGACCTGAACAAAGCCACGATGGCACCGCAGCCGACCGCTGCGAGCACGTCACCCGCGATGCTCCAGACACCGAACAGCAGTTGCGAGGTCGGCGTGTTGATCAGGCGATCAGCGCTGCACGCCTGAAACACCACACCGGAACCATACAAGAGGTACAGCGCTAAGGGCGGGTACAGGCAGCGCATCGCCCCGCGATCACGCTCCGAGACCACCCAGCGCCGGTCCTGCCAAGTGCGCCACGCATGCACAGGCGGAGCTTCGTCGTAGATCCGCAGCAGCCCGCGGTCGGTCGACTGAACGCCCCACAGAGCAAAGTCGTAGTGGTCGCTCGGGTACAGCCGCCCCCCAAAAGTTGCCAGGAGCACAATGCGGAGCACGATGCCCGCGAGGGTCGCTCCGACCCACAGCCGCCGCTGCGAGGTGGTCAGCGCCCCGGCCGGCCGGCCCGCGGGCGGCGCAGCCGAGATGGGGCGTTTCGAATCATGTTGCTTCTTCGGATCGAACATGAGAGCGCAGCGGCCATTCTTTTCGCAAGCGGGCTTTTTGACAAGCATGACCTTGCGAAATCGCCCGGGCGCCCTTGACTCTGACCGGCAGAACTCTGTACGATCCTTGATGGAGGGTTCCAAGGCCCTCCGCGCACCGTTGTGTGCGCACACGAGCCGGCTGGTCTGCGTCCGCTGGCCGCCGCTGGGGCGACCGGGGTCGCGCCGAATACGAGGAAGGAGAATCGTCATGAAACCCGCAACTGTGACTCTCGGCTTGCTCTGCGCGCTGCTGGCTACGCTCACGACGCCCACGCTGGCCACCACCCCACTGTATGGAACCACGGTTTGGGGAACGCTCTGGGACATCGACGCCGGTACGGGCGCCGCTGTGAACCCGCGCGACACCAGCACAGTGCATCTGGCCGGCATCGAGGTGGATTCGGACGGGACGATGTATGGCCTGAGCACGTTCGGGGGCGTACCTGCCAACACCCTGTTCCGGATCAACCCCACGACGGGGTTCGCGACCCAGGTCGGCTGGACCGGCTTGAACTCGATCTATGAAGGTGATCTGGCTCTCGATCCTACGTCCGGCCATTTGTACGGCGCCTACGACGGATCCGGCGGAAACCTCAAACTGTTCCGGATCAACAAGAGCACCGGCGCTGCGACGGTTGTTGGTCCGATCTCAATCTGGGGCGATTATAGCGCGCTGGGGTTTGATCTGGCGGGAAACCTCTTTGCAGTCGATACCACAGACCGATGGGTGCGGCGGCTCGACAAGAACAGCGGCCAGGTCCTTTCGTCGGTGGCGCTGTCCGGGTTCTACGGCAGCATCACTGCCGGCATGGACGTTGATCCGGCCACCGGAACCATGTACTTCGCCTCCGGCGACAATCCAACCGCCTATCTGTATACGCTAAATACCACAACTGGAGCGCTCTCGATCGTGGGCGCGACCGGCGTCTCCGGGTGGGGCGGACTGGCGTTCGTGCCAGAGCCGAGCGCGCTCGCGCTGCTCGCGCTCGCGGCGGCCCATGCACGGCGGCGATAGCACAGCTTGGTTCGACCTCAACCGAAGAACGCGATCCGTGCGCATACCCGCGACTGACAGCCAAGTCGCACGGATCGCGTTCTCACGGGGTTGACGCCGGTGCCGCCTCCGGCGGCCTTCCGCGGTCGAAGATGTACGTCGGCAGGCTCCGGACGACGCCTCACGGGGCGTACAGGCTCGCGGACGAGGTTGCGACCGCTCGCGCGGTCGGCTCGGATCTGCGCCGCCGGATCGCGCACGAAGATACAGACACGTCAGAATACATCACCCGGCCAGGCCCGTGCTGGCCCGCGCGCATCGGTTCTGGTAGGCTCCGGCTAACGCCCCCTGGGCGTGCCGCGTCCGGCCGTTGCCACGGAAATCCCAGGTTCGGCCCCGCCTCCCGCGGGCACGAATGCACCGCGGGCCCATAGCTCAGTTGGTTAGAGCGGCGGACTCATAATCCGTTGGTCGCAGGTTCGAGTCCTGCTGGGCCCAATCCCGCCCGAGTCCGGCGGTGCAGGCAAGCAGCGCTCAAAGTGGAGCAGTCATGCAACCAGCCCCGTCGGACACCACCTCGTCCAGTCAGGCCAGCCACGACGCGGAGCGCACCTTCGCCGGCTTCAATTGGCGGTACTGGAACTCGAACATCATCGAATTGTGGGAACGGCTGGCGTACTACACGCTGCGCCCGGTGGCGCCCATCTACATCATGCAGGCCACCGAGCCGGGCGGCCTGCACCTCACCGCGATGCACAAGGGCACCATTTATGCCTGGTGGGCGATCTGCCAGTCGCTCCTGCCGATGGTCACGGGCGGATACGCCGACCGCTATGGCTACAAGCGGACGCTGTGCTTCTCCATCACCATGAACATCATCGGCTACCTGCTGATGGCGTGGTTTCACAGCTACGCCGGCTTCTTCGCGGGCGTGCTGGTGCTGGCGACGGGGACCGCGTTTTTCAAGCCGAGCCTCCAGGCGACGCTGGCGCACAACCTGGGCAAGGCGAACGCCTCACTGGGCTGGGGTGTTTTCTACTGGGTGGTGAACGTCGGCTCGTTGATCGGGCACTACCTTTCGCCGTTGCTTCTTGCCAGTCACGACGTGCAAGGCTGGCGGACGCTGTTTCTGGCGTGTGCCGGCTTCACCGCGTTGAACTACGTGCTGCTGTTCACGTACACGGACGTGCCGAGCGGAGCGCGCCACGCGGACAACCCCCTCCAGGTCTTCGTCCGCACGATCCGCCATGCGTTTGAGCCCCGCCTGTTGACTTGGCTGCTCATCATGTCGTGCTTCTGGCTCATGATGTACCAGCTCTGGGATCTCCAGCCGAACTTCATCGAGGACTGGGTGGACAGCGCGATGGTGGCCCAATACATGCCCTTCGCGAGCTGGCAGGAAATGGGCGACCGCGGGCTGCTGCGCGTGCCGCAACAGGTGCTCATCTCGCTGAACGCGCTGCTCATCGTGCTCTTCATGGTGCCCGTGTCGTGGTCGGTGCGCAAGCTGCGCACGCTCACCGCGATGCTGCTGGGGATGCTGGTCTGCGTTGGCGGGGTGCTGATCGCGGGGCTGACGGGGCATGGGTGGGTGTTGCTGGCCGGCATCTTGTGCTTTTCGCTGGGGGAGATGCTGACGGGGCCGAAGAAGAACGAGTACCTCGGTCTGATCGCCCCGCCCGGGATGAAGGGTCTGTACCTTGGCTACGTCAACATCCCTGTCGGCGTAGGCGTGTTTGCGGGTTCGTACATCGCCGGGTACGTCTACGGCCACTTCGGCGAGAAGGCGGTCCTGGCGCTCAAGTACTTGGCGACGCACACGCCGTTCGGAGCCGACAAAGGCTGGGACGGCCACGTGGGCACGCTCGAAACCATGCTCGGCGTGCCGCGCACGCAGGCGTTCGCCAAGCTCCAGGAAATCCTGGGCATCGACGGCGTGCAGGCCACGCAATTGCTGTGGGAAACGTACCACCCGCAGTACACGATCTGGCTGCCGTTCGCGGCCATCGGCCTGGTCGCGTCCGTTGCGCTGGCTGTATTCGGGCAACGCGCCAAGCGCTGGCACGATATGAATGCTTGAGCGTGCCCGGCAAGACGTGTGGCACAGGCTTCCAGCCTGTGCTTTCACCGGCAAGATGCCGGTGCCACAGCAGATTTGTCAGGAACTCTCAGCGTCGCCTTGGCGAGGTTCACCACGGGTTCTTCACGTGGCACGCCCGGCCCGTCTTGGCGATGTAATCCTGGTGATGTTCCTCGGCGGGCCAGAATGTCCTGGCCGGTTCGAGCTGCGTGGCGATCGTGCGCCCCTTCAGCCGGCCTTGCCGCAGCTCCGCGACGAATGCCGCGGCTTCACGCTGCTGTGACTCGTTCGCGTACCAGATGCCCGAGCGGTACTGCGCGCCGACGTCCGGCCCCTGGCGGTTGAGCTGCGTCGGGTCATGCATCTTGAAGAACGCTTCCAGCAGTTGGCGATACGTGATGCGCGCCGGGTCGTAGACGACCTTCACCGTCTCCGCGTGGCCGGTCGTGTCGGTGCAGACGTCCTTGTACGACGGCTGCTCGACGGAACCCTGCATGTAGCCGCTCACGGCGTCGAGCACGCCGGGGCCAAGCTCGAAGTAGTGCTCCAGGCCCCAGAAACAGCCGCCCGCGAAGTACGCGACCTCCGTCGCGCGGGGGCGGCTTTCCGGCGGCAGTTCGTCCCCCATGGCGTAGAAGCGCAGGGCCGCGGAATTCAGGCAGTGCCGCTCGCCGGTCGGTTTTGGACCGTCGTCGAACACGTGTCCCAAATGGGCAGTGCAGCGCGCGCAGTTAATCTCCGTGCGGGTCATGCCATGGCTGGTGTCTGACGTGCGCGTCACGTGCGCCGGATCGAACTCGCGGAAGAAGCTCGGCCAACCCGTGCCGGAGTGAAACTTGTGCGCGCTGGAGAACAGCGGCAGGCCGCACACGATGCAGCAATAGACGCCGTCTTTCTTGTTATCGAGCAGGTTGCCGCAGAATGGCCGCTCCGTATCCGCCTTCTGCGTGATGCGATACGCCTCGGCCGCGAGCTTCGCCGCCAGCTCCGCCACGCGCTCGGGCGGCAGCGGGGTCACGTCGTAGCCGGATTTGGAATAGGTCGTCGTCATGGGCTGTGTCGTCTTCCGAGCCGATTTGTGACCGTCCGGGGGCGGGTCCCGGCGCGGGGCCGCGTCCTGCGCTCCGACGAGCACAATCCCGGCCGCGAGGACGCCTGCCGCGACGAGTAGGGGCCATTTCCTTCGTGCGATCATAGTGCGGTACCAGCGCTGCGTTTCATGTTCTACGCCGCCGCCGCGCCAGCCGCTTCCGCTCGCTTACGCGTCGCGGCTCTGATTCGGCCGGCGCGCGCAGTATCCACTCCGTGGGTGCTTGCGCCGACGCACTTGCAGTCACGGGAAGAACGACGAACAGCGACAGGATCGATGAGACGCCGTGCGCGCAAGAGCGCGCGTCCGTGGCACGTGTTCGATACCGCATGACAGGTTTCCAGAAGAATACTAGCGCTCGGCCCGTGGGGTTTCACGTTGCCCTACGGTCCTGGAAACCTGCGGCGTGGGCGCATTATTCCGCACGCGCGACCGGACCCAACCGGCGCTGGTCAGCGATTTCCTGCCCCGCGTTGCGAGCGGAAGCAGTCGCGGCAGTAGACCGGACGGCCCTGTTTGGGCTCAAACGGCACGGTCGTCTCGGCTCCGCACGCGGCACAGGTCGCGGGGAACGACTGCCGCGGAGGGCCGCTGTGGCCGCGCATGCCGCCGCCACC
>CAYMXT010000020.1:0-28799 GCA_964394415.1 uncultured Planctomycetales bacterium | reverse complement strand
CCCAGCTTTCGGACGGCGCCGCCATGTTGCTCGTGGCGAGCGACGCCGGTCTGCGGAAATGCGGCGGCCAGCCGCTGGCGCGGATCGTGGGGCAGGCTACGGCGGGCGCAGCCCCGCGCGACCTGTTCTTCACGCCGCCGATCGCGGCCCGCGCTGTCTGCCAGAAGGCCGGCTGGAAGGTCGCGGACGTTGATCTGTGGGAGTTGAACGAAGCGTTCGCGTCGCAGACGCTGGCCGGCATCAAGGCCCTCGAGGTGGACACGAACAAGGTCAACGTGAACGGCGGCGCTATCGCCCTCGGCCATCCGATTGGAGCCAGCGGTGCCCGCGTGCTGGTGACGTTGCTGCACGGCTTGAAGGCCCGCAACCTGAAGCGGGGTGTCACCGCCGTCTGCCTCGGCGGCGGCAACGCGGTCGCCCTGGCAGTTGAGATGCTGTGACGGCCCCTCTCCGAAGGCTGACGACTAGTGGTTTCCTGGAGACTCACCCGTGAACATACGCACCAATGTGAAGACGGTCGGAGTGATCGGCACCGGCACGATGGGGTCCGGCATCGCCCAGACGTTTGCGCAGGCCGGCCGCAAAGTGCTCATGCACGACGCCGTGCCCGGCGCGGTTGAGAAGGCGCTCGCCGGCATCGGCAAGTCGCTCGACAGGTTCGTCGAGAAGGGCAAGCTCGCCGCCGCGGACGCCGCCGCGACCAAGGGCAATCTCAAACCGGCGACGCTCGGCGACATGGCGGGCGTGGACCTGGTCGTCGAGGCAGTGTTCGAGGATGTGGGTGTCAAACGCGACCTCTACCAGCAGCTCGCGAAAACCGTCCCCGCGGACGTGGTTTTCGCGAGCAATACGAGCAGCATTTCGATCAGCCAGCTTGGCGCTCTGAGCGGTCGGCCGGAGCAGTTCATCGGCATGCACTTTTTCAACCCGGTGCCGATGATGAAGCTGGTTGAGGTGGTCGTCGGCCTGCGGACCGCCGCGCCGGTGGTCGAGTTCATCAGCAGTCTATCCAAAGAGCTCGGCAAGACGCCGTTGCGTGTGAAGGACCATCCCGGCTTCGTCAGCAACCGCGTGCTGATGCCGCTCATCAACGAGGCGGTGGCGACATACGCCGACGGCATTGCCGACCCGGCGACGATCGACGAAGTAATGAAGCTTGGCTGTGCGCACACGATGGGCCCGCTGGCGACGGCGGACCTGATCGGCCTCGACGTGTGCTTGAACATCATGGAAGTTCTGCACCGCGACCTCGGTGAGGACCGCTATCGTCCGCACCCGGTGTTGCGGACGATGGTCCGCGCCGGGCAGCTTGGCCGCAAGTCCGGCCAGGGCTTTTTTGATTACGGGAGCAGGTGATGTTGCGTGGGGAGCATCGGCGTCCCGCCGGTGCGTCCCCGCGTTCGCACCGGCCGGAGGCCGATGCTCCCCTGGAGTTGCTGCATGTCCAACGAAAAATCGCAGACCGAAGTGCGTTTGTCCCGTGAAGGCGCCGTGGCGACGGTTCACTTCGTGCCGACCGCCGGCGTCAACATCTTCTCGTCCCGCGTGATCGGCGAGCTTGGCACGGTCATCGAGAAGCTCGCCGCCGACCCGCACGCGCGGTTCGTCGTGTTCCGCGGCGACGGCAAGGTGTTTCTCGCCGGGGCCGACATCAGCGAGATGAGCACGTTTGACGAGGACCAGGGCCGCGCGTTCGCCCGCCACGGGCACAACGTGTTCAACGCGATCGAGGCGCTGCCCCAGATCACCATCGCGGCCCTGAACGGCCACGCCCTCGGCGGCGGCTGCGAGCTGGCGCTGGCCTGCGACTTCCGGCTGATGGTCAAAGACGCCAAGATCGGCCAGCCGGAAACACGGCTCGGCCTGATCCCCGGCTGGGGCGGCACGCTGCGCCTTTCGCGCTACGTCGGGCTGGGTATGGCCCGCAAGCTGCTTTTTTCCGGCGAGGCGATCTCGGCGGAGGAGGCTTGCCGCATCGGACTGGTGGACGAGTTGGTGCCCAGCGCGGGCGAAGTGGATGCGGTGTTGCAGCGTTGGTTCAAGACGCTCGCCCCTGGTTCGCCGGCGGCGATCACGCGCTGCAAGCAGTCCCTGCGGCTGAAGAACGAAATCGAGGAGTTCGCCAAGTGCTTCAGTTGCTCGGACGCCCGCGAAGGCACGGCGGCGTTCCTGGCCAAGCAGCCGGCGAGCTGGGCGAACTGGTCATAGGCCGGGAGCGTCGGCCGCCGACCGGGGCGTGGTCTTGGACCTGCCGTCGACCGCGCCGCCAGCCTATAATGCAGCGGCAGACGGGTTCTTACGCTGTTGGGAGGACGGTCCGATGCCACTTGCGGTTGTGAATCTCGCCCAGCTTCAGTGCGTGTGCGGCGACGCGCCCACCCCGCTCACGGTCACGAGCCAGTTCCAGACGATGATCGGCAATCAGCTCGCCGGGACGATCATGGACTTCGCGCCGATGGTGAACATCAAGCCATTCGGAACGTGCAAGATCCTGACGGCGGCCGCCAGCGGCGTACCCACGCCGTGCGTCCCCGCCACCGCGACGCCGTGGGCGCCGGGCGCCGCGCAGACGCTGATCGGGAACTTCCCGGCGCTGCTTCAGACGGACAAGTTGATCTGCTCTGTCGGTGGCGTGATCTCCGTCACCAGCCCCGGCCAGACCACGACGATGGTCGCCTAGTCCCTGAACAAGCGTGAATTCCAGGCGTTTTCGCTTCTGCGGTGCAGGAAGCGCGCGAAATGCCCGCGTTCTTGAGTCTGAGGAGGGTCATGGTTCAAACGACCCCTTGTACGCGCGGAGGCATTTCGGGCGCGCGCCAGTAGACTCCAAGAGTGGTTCCTGCCCGTCCGTCGCATTCCGGGCGTGAGGAGAAACGGCACGTCGGTGAATCACCGAGGCGCGCCTGCGAACGACCAGAGGGCTGGCGACGCCGCGGTCAGGTTAACCTGAATCGGTATCCGACCCCCACCTCCGTGAGCACGTGCTGCGGCCGATTGGGGTCGGCCTCGAGTTTCTGCCGAAGTTGGCGCACAAATATCCGCAAGTAGTGCGATTCGCCGGTGTAGCCCGGTCCCCAGACTTCCTTCAGAAGCTGGCGGTGCGTCATGACCAGGCCGGCGTGGCGGGCGAGGGTGGTGAGCAGCTTGTATTCGATCGGCGTGAGATGCACTTCAGCGCCGCCGCGTGTCACGATGCGACGGGCCAGGTCGATCACGATCTCGCCGGCGACGATCGTGCTGTCGGCGCCGGGCTGGGCAAGGGTCGCGGCATGGCGGAGGGCGACACGGATGCGGGCCATCAGCTCGGCAACGTTGAAGGGCTTCTGCACGTAGTCATCGGCGCCGGCGTCGAGCGCGGCGACCTTGTCGGCCTCCTGCCCGCGCGCCGACAAGATGATGATCGGCAGGGTTGACCACTCTCGCACACGGCGGATGACCTCAATGCCGTCGGTGTCGGGCAGGCCGAGGTCGAGCACGATCACGTCCGGCCGGGCCTGTGTTGCTTCGAGGACGCCTGCCGCAGCGGTCTCGGCTTCAACGAGCTTCCACCCCGCGGCTTCAATCGCGGGCCGCAGGAAGCGGCGGATCGGAAGCTCGTCCTCGACGACGAGGATCGTTGCCGGGGCCGTGGTCATCGTGTGGCCTCCGCTCGCTTCTCGACGCTTGCTGTTCCCGGCGGCGCGGCCGCTGCTGGCACGTTCTCGGTTGACAGCGGCGGTGGCGCCGCCAGCGGAACCGTGAACCAGAAGCGTGTGCCGCCGCCCTGGCGATTCTCGACCCCGATCCGCCCGCCGTGCAACCGCACGACCGCGGCGCAGATCGCCAGTCCGAGCCCCGTGCCGGCACGGTCGGTCGTGGGCCGGCGGCGGACGAAGCGGCGGAAGATGTCCGCCTCGCTGCCGGGCGCGATGCCCGGCCCGCGGTCGAGCACTTCGACCAGCACGTGCTCGCTCGCGGCCGAGCCGCGCAGCGTGATCTGCGAGCCGGGGGGCGTGTAGCGGGCGGCATTTTCAAGCAGATTGGCGAGCACCTCGTCAATCAGCACACCATCCACATGGACCAGCGGCAGGTCATCTGGGATGACCGTCTCCACGCGGTGCTCCGCCAGGAGCGGACTGAGACGATTGAGCGCTGAACCGACGAGTTCGTCGAGGGGGTACCAGTCGCGCTGAAGCTGAAAGCCGGCCGCTTCGAGCCGCGTCATCTCCAGGAGCTTGCCGACGAGTTGGTTCAGGCGACCGGCCTCGTCGGCGACGGACTGCAACAACTCACGCCGTGTGCTGGCGTCCACGCCGGTCTCATCAGCGAGCAACGTGCTCGCGGCGCCGGCGATCGTTGCGAGCGGCGTGCGCAGGTCGTGCGAGACGCAGCTCAGCAGCGCGCTGCGCACCTGTTCGGTCTCGGCTTGGCGCGTCGCGGATTCCGCCTGTGCGGCGAAGGCCGCCCGTTCGAGCGCAATGGCAAGTTGCGTAGCGAATGTTTCCAGCATGTGGCGCTGGTCCGGTTCAAGCGCTCGTGAACGATCGTGCGGCCGCAGTCCCAGCACGCCGAGCGAGCGGCCGGATGCGACCAGAGGCAGATAGATCGCCTGCACAGACGGCAGCGTGTCGGTGCTCCAGCCGGCCCACTTCTGATGATCGAACACCCAGCACGCCGCCGCCGATTCATTGGGCTCGTGCTCGGGAAACTCCCCGTGCTTACCCGCGACGGTCAACGCATCGTTCCCACCGGGCAGCAGCACCATCGCCGCACCCTGGAACACATCTGCGACATGGCGCACGACGCCGCGCGCGAGGCTGAGCGCGTCCGCCGCGGCAGCGAGTTGCCGGCTCATGAAATAGAGCGCCGCCGTGCGGAGGTAGCGCGCCCGGGCGGCCTCGCTCTGCTGTCGCACGCGCTGCGTCAGGCTGCTGATCACGATGGCTGTGATCAGCAGGACTACGAACGTAATCACATACTGTGGATCGTGGATCGCAAGCGTGTAGTAAGGCTGCGTGAAGAAGAAATTGAACAGCAGCGGGGCGAGAATGGCGGACAGGACCGACGGCCCCCGCCCATAGCGCGTCGCCACGAACACAACGCCGGCCAGATAGAGCATCGTCAGGTTGACCGGCGAGAGCACTTCGGCCAGCGGAAAACCGACCAGCGTGCAGCCGGCCAGAACGCCCAGCGCTGCTGCGTAGCCCGGCCAGCGCGTCCGCGCCGTGCGTGGCGCGCGCGGTGCGGGCGGCGATTCCTCACCCTCGCCCTTCACAACGTGAACATCGATCTCACCGCTCCGGCGGATCAGCTCGTCCACCGGCGAACCGCGCAGCCACTCGATCCAGCGCGGCCGATCGGGCTTGCCAATCACGATCTTCGTGATGTTGCGCTGCACCGCAAACGTCAGCACCTCATCGGCGAAGCGCTCGCCGCTGAGGATCGTCGTCTCGGCCCCGAGCCGTTCAGCGAGCTTGAGATTGCGGCGGATCTGGGCCGTCGCCTGCTCGCCCAGCCCGGGCGATTCGACGCTGATCGCGATCCAGTCGGCCTGAGCGGCGGCGGCCATACGGCGGGCCGTGCGAACAACGCGGGCCGACAACGGGCTGGGGCCGACGCACACGAGAATCCGCTCATTCGTCGCCCACGGGCGCGCATCGCCGCGGCCGGCGCGCTCGACCTGCACCTGCGCCCCGACGCGCTCCGCCGTCTGGCGAAGCGCGAGTTCGCGCAGCGCGACGAGGTTCTCGCGGCGGAAGAACCGGTCCACCGCCCGGCGGGCCTGGTCGGCAATGTAGACCTTGCCCTCGGCGAGCCGCTGGAGCAGGTCATCGGGCGGCAGGTCCACCAGCTCGATCTCGTCAGCCCGCTCGATGATCGAGTCCGGCACCGTCTCGCGCACGACAACGCCGACAATCTGCGCGACGACATCGTTGAGTGATTCGATGTGCTGGACGTTGACCGTGGTGTGGACATCGATGCCGGAATCCAGCAGCTCGGCCACGTCCTGCCAGCGCTTGGCGTGGCGCAGTCCAGCAGCGTTGGTGTGAGCCAGCTCATCGACGAGGATCAGGGCCGCCCTGCGGGCCAGCGCCGCGTCGAGGTCGAACTCGCGTTGCCGCACGCCGCGATACTCAACCAATCGGGGTGGCAGCACCTCCAGCCCCTCCAGCAGCGCATCCGTCTCGGCCCGGCCGTGCGTCTCGACGTAGCCGACTGCGACATCAACGCCAGCCCGGCGCTTCTCGTGCGCCTCGGTGAGCATCGCGAAGGTCTTGCCCACGCCGGCGCACATGCCGAAGAAGAGCTTGAGCCGACCGCGGCGCGCGCCGCCCTCGTCTGCCCGCAGGCGGGCGAGGAGGGCGTCGGGGTCAGGGCGTTGGTCGGCCGCGGTCATATCGCATCCACAGTCATTCAGCGCGCATTGTCCCCCTGTTGACCGGTCGCGTCATCCAGTGCTCGGTTGAGAATCAGCACGCTTACGCGAGGCTCGCCTAGCAGGCCGAATTGTCGCGGCTCGGTGGCCGCCGCAATCAGCGCGCGAACGCGCTCGATCGGCAGCCCGCGCAGGCGGGCGACGCGCGCGGCCTGGAACTCGGCCGCCGCCGGGCTGATATGCGGGTCGAGGCCGCTGGCGGACGCCGTTGCGAGGTCGGCAGGGATCGGCAACTTGTTGCCGGGATCGGCCGCGCGGAGCCGGGCGATACGCTCGCGAATCGCGTCGCACTGGGCCGGGTTACTGACCGCGAGGTTGCTGCCCGACGACGAGGCTGCGTTGCAGGGAAAAGGGGTCGTCGCGGATGGCCGGCCCCAGAAGTAGCGCGGGTCGTCGAAGGGCTGGCCGATTAGCTCCGAGCCGACCGGCGTGCCGTTGTCCACGATGAGGCTGCCGTGGGCCCGGTGCGGGAAGCACAACTGGGCGACCCCTGTGATCGCGAGCGGGTACGCCACGCCGGTCAGCAGTGTGAAGACGCTGAGCGCCGCGACCGCGGTCCGCATTTCACGCACCAGTGATACTTGTTCCGTTTTTACGCGCGCACTCGTGTTCATGCAAGCCCCAGTCCGACCAAGACCAGATCGATCAGCTTGATCCCGATGAATGGCACAATCAGCCCACCGAGGCCGTAGATCAGCAGGTTGCGCGACAGCAGCCGCCCGGCGTTCGCCGGGCGGTAGCGCACACCCCGCAGCGCCAGCGGGATCAGGAATACGATGATCAGCGCGTTGAAGATGACCGCGGAGAGGATTGCGCTCTGCGGCGTCGCAAGGCCCATGATGTTGAGCACGCCGAGACTCGGATACATGCCCACGAACGCCGCCGGGATGATCGCGAAATACTTGGAGATGTCGTTGGCGATGCTGAAAGTTGTCAGCGCGCCGCGCGTGATCAGGAGCTGCTTGCCGATCTCGACCACCTCGATCAGCTTGGTCGGGTTACTGTCGAGATCGACAAGATTGCCGGCCTCCTTCGCCGCTTGCGTGCCCGAGTTCATCGCGACGGCGACATCCGCCTGGGCCAGTGCCGGCGCATCGTTCGTCCCGTCGCCGCACATCGCCACCAGCCGCCCGCCGGCCTGGTTCTCTCGAATGAGCCGGAGCTTCGCCTCAGGTGTCGCCTCGGCGAGGAAGTCGTCCACGCCGGCCTCGGCGGCGATCGCGGCGGCGGTCATCGGGTTGTCGCCGGTGATCATCACCGTCTTGATGCCCATCTTGCGAAGCTGCGCGAAGCGCTCGCGAATGCCCCCCTTGACGATGTCCTTGAGCCGCACGACGCCGAGCACCTGGGGGACCGGCCTCTGGCCGGTCTTCACTCTGACAACAACCAGCGGCGTGCCCCCGCTGCGGGCCACGTCGTCCGCCGCGCGTCGCACGGCATCCGGGAGGCGTCCCCCCTGCGCCTCGACGTGTCGGGCAACCGCGTCCACGGCACCCTTGCGGATCGACGTGCCGTCCAGATCGACGCCGCTCATGCGCGTCTGCGCGGTGAACGGCACGAAGACCGGGGCAGCGTGCGGCGACACGCCAGCGTCCCCGGCCAGTTCGCGGCCGCGCAGGCCGTGTTTCTGCTTCGCGAGGACGACGATGCTGCGGCCTTCCGGCGTTTCGTCGGCCAGCGACGCGAGCTGGGCGGCATCGGCAAGCTCCTCGACACGCACGCCGTCGGCCGGGATGAACTCGGCGGCCTGGCGGTTGCCGAGCGTGATCGTGCCGGTCTTGTCGAGCAGCAGCGTGTCCACATCACCCGCCGCCTCAACGGCACGGCCGGACATCGCGATAACGTTCGCCTGGATCATGCGGTCCATGCCGGCAATGCCGATGGCCGAGAGCAGCCCGCCGATCGTCGTCGGAATCAGGCACACGAGCAGCGCGATCAGCACGGTCAGCGACACGACCGCGCCGCGACCGAGCATGTTTACTGTGAAGAGCGAGAACGGCAGCAGCGTCGCGACGGCGGTGAGGAAGACGATCGTCATCGCGGCCAGCAGAATGTTGAGCGCGATCTCGTTGGGGGTCTTCTGGCGCTTGGCACCCTCGACCAGCCCGATCATGCGGTCGATGAAACTCTCACCCGGATTCGAGGTAACCCGAATGACGAGCCAGTCGGACAGCAGCCGCGTGCCGCCGGTGACGGCCGAGCGGTCGCCGCCGCTCTCGCGGATGACCGGGGCGCTCTCGCCAGTGACGGCGCTTTCGTCCACTGAGGCGGCGCCCTCGATGACCTCGCCGTCGGCGGGGATGAACTCGCCGGCGCGGACGAGCACCAGGTCGTCCTTGCGCAGTAACGAAGACGCGACCATCTCGGCCGTATCCAGCCGCTCCTGTCCAGGCGGACGCAGCGGCCGCGCTAGTCGACAAGCGACCGCTTCACGTTTCGTGCAGCGCAGCGCATCAGCCTGGGCCTTGCCGCGGCCCTCCGCCATAGCTTCGGCGAAGTTGGCAAACAGCAGCGTGAACCACAGCCAGGTCGCGATCGCGAGTATGAACAAGGTCGTCGCGTCGCCGTCGCCCAAAATCACAAGCCCGGACGTGAGCACCGCGCCCACCAGCACGACGAACATCACCGGGTTGCGGACCTGGTGTCGTGGGCTGAGCTTGCGAAAGGCGTCGCGCAGGGCGCGGCGCACGATCGGCGGATCGAACAGCGGACGCGCTTTGTGTTTCTCGGCCTTCGTCATGTGCTCACTTCGCCGCCGACAGGTTCATGTGTTCCGCGATCGGGCCGAGCGCCAGCGCCGGCACGAACGTCAGCGCTCCAACGAGTAGCACGACGCCGACCAGCAGGATGACGAAGAGCGGCGTGTGTGTCGGCAGCGTGCCCGCGCTGGCCGGCACGTGCTTCTTGGCCGCCAGCGCCCCGGCCAGCGCGAGCACCGGCAGGAGCACGCCGAAGCGCCCCAGCAACATCGCGCCGCCGAGCAGCAGGTTGTGCGGCACGGTGTTCGCGCCGAAACCGGCGAACGAGCTGCCGTTGTTGTTCGCGGCGGACGAGAAGGCGTAGAGCACCTGGCTGAATCCATGCGGCGGCGGGTTCGTCAGCGAGGCTCCGACGTTCGGCAGCAGGACCGCGATGGCCGTCCCGAACAGCACGCCCAGGCACGGCAGCAGCACCGCGAGCGACGCCATCTTCATCTCGAACGCCTCGATCTTCTTGCCGAGATACTCCGGCGTTCGGCCGACCATCAGGCCGGCGATGAAGACCGTGACGATTACGAAGATCAGCATGCCGTAGAGCCCCGAGCCGACGCCGCCAAAGATCACCTCGCCGAGCTGCATGAGGACCATCGGCGCGAAACCGCCCAGCGGCGTGTAGGAATCGTGCATGGAGTTGACCGAGCCGTTGGAGGCCGCGGTCGTCGCGCTCGCCCAGAGGACGGAGCTGGCTACGCCGAAGCGCACTTCCTTCCCCTCCATGTTGCCGACCTGCGTGTCCAGCGCAGGCCCGAGCACAGCGGCATCGGGCACCGGCCGGGTCTCGGCCCATAGCCCAAGCGCCAGGAATGCCACGAACACCGCCGTCATCGCGGCCAGCAACGCCCAGCCCTGCCGCATGTCGCCGACCATCCGCCCGAACGTGATGCAGAGCGCCGCGGGAATCAGCAGGATCGCGAGGCATTGCAGGAAGTTCGACAGGGGCGTCGGGTTTTCGAAGGGGTGCGCCGAGTTCACGTTGAAGAAGCCGCCGCCGTTCGTGCCGAGTTGCTTGATCGCGACCTGCGACGCGGCTGGGCCGACGGCGATCGTCTGCTCGGTCACGACCACGCCGTCCGTGCTCGCGGTGGGCTGGAGCAGCGGCACGGTCACATGGCCCCCGAGTGTCTGCACCACACCCTGTGACACCAGCGCGAGTGCCAACACGACGGAGAGCGGGAGCAGAACGTAGATCGTCGAGCGCGTCAGATCGACCCAGAAGTTGCCGATCCGGTCGGCCTGACGCCGCACGAACCCGCGGATCAGTGCGACCAGCACGGCCATTCCCGCCGCGGCCGACACGAAGTTCTGCGTTGTCAACCCGACCATTTGGGTCAGGTAGCTCAGCGTCGTCTCGCCGCCGTAGCTCTGCCAGTTGGTGTTGGTCACAAAGCTCGCGGCGGTGTTGAACGACAGGTCGCGGCTGACCGGCCCGAGTCCGGCTGGGTTCAGCGGCAACATGTGCTGCACCCGCTGGAGCCCGTAGAGCGCGGCGAACCCGGCCGCGTGAAACACTAGCACCGCCGCCGCATACCGCTTCCAGCTCATCTCCACGTCGGCCCGCACGCCGCACACGCGATAGACCGCTTGTTCCAGCGGACCAAGCCAGCGAGTCCCGCGCGGCGGGCGGCCCCCGTAGACTGCCGCCATGTAAAGCCCGAGCGGCCATGCGCAGACCAGCAGCAACCCGAAGTAGACCGCGAGCTGGAGCCAGTCGGACCCGCTCATCAGAACCACTCCGGCCGCAGCAGGGACACAAACAGGTAAGCGAGCAACAACAGCGCGAGCACGGCGGCGATCAGAAGCACGGCGTTCACGGCGCCATCAACTCCTGCCAAACAAGAGCGGTCGACGCGGCATGGTGCAACCGCGCGCCTGTTGCTCGGCACAAGTGAGTGTGCCCCACGCCAGGTAAAGAAGCTGTTGGAACGGCTTGCGATCGCGTATGGAACTCGTATGGACTGCCGCGCGGCCGGAACGTCATCGGTTGCGCTGCGACTGCGGTTTCTCACCTGCCCTGAGCTTCAGCGGCCCGATCAGGCTTTCTGGACCGAGCGCTGCCCAGCGCCGCGACGCAGGCCGCGGTGTCATTCGCGTTCGAACGGCTGGTCGCCGAGGTGTTTCGCGGACATCTGGAGCGGGGCCGGGCGGTGGCTGGCCCAAAAGCGATCGATCGCGGCCACGCGATCACGGCCCCAATAGACGTGCTCGCCGGCCGGATTTATGCTGCCATGTTCGTGTGTGAACTTGTTGCACGAGAGCCTGTGCATCGCCTTGTTGTTGCGCGGGTCGCGGACGTAGTCGCGTGGACGTGCCCTGTCGCCGACCTCCACAGGTCCGGCGAATACCCAACTTCGGCGCGATACCGCGCTGCGACTGCTTAGGCAGCCATTCGGGCAACACATGTATGGAGAGGTGGCCGAGTGGCTCAAGGCGCCGGTCTTGAAAACCGGTGACGCGCAAGCGTCCGTGGGTTCGAATCCCACCCTCTCCGTTCCCCTTCCGTGCCCCTCAGTTCACCGCAAGTCCCGTCGGATGCGACGCTTGCGGCTTCGGCGTGCGACGTGTTCCCCGGTCCGCCGAGCGGAACCGAAGGTGTCGGACAGACCCGCAGCGGAACCGGTTTTCCACCAGTCTGTCCACCAGTGTGTCCACCAGTTTCGGCCACGGCAGCCGGGCACGCCACGGCGTCATACGTGCCAGTTTTCTTCGCCGCTTCACGGGCGGGCGGGTCCGATAGGTTCGGCAGGCGAGCCGCCGCATCGGCCAGCCCGCCGTGCAACGTCCGGGCATACACGTTCATCGTCAGCACGGGCGTTGAATGCCGGGCGAACGTCTGCAACGTTTTAACCGGGACGCCCGCCGCCGCGAGCCAGGAAAGGCACGTCCCGCGCAGTGCATGAAAGTCGAGTTCGCGTCCCGCCCCGTCCGCGATTTCGAGAAACGAGCTTCGTTCCCGTTCGGTCCGCTCGGCGTCCGTTCTCGCCGCTTCAAGCCACTTCGTCCGAGCCGCCGCAAGGTCGCTGCGGAGCATCTTCGCAACCGCTGTCCGGGCGGGCATCGTGGCGAACACCGGGACACGGTCAGGCTTGCCCTTCAGGAACGCCCGCAGTTCGGCGACCGTGTCGGCCCGCAAGGGCAACTCGGCGTCCGTGCGGTTCTTCGTATCGTCGCCGGGTAGGAACACATGCGGTTCGTCAGCGTCCAGGTGAAAGCTCGCGGGCGTGAGCGTCCGCAGTTCGCCAGACCGCAACGCCGTTTCGAGTGCCAGACGATAGAGCCAGTACCGCGATTCAGCGTCCATGCCGTACCGCACCGGACCGGAGCGCGTCGCGGTTAGCAGTGCCGCCGCTTCGTCCGTTTCCAACGCCCGCCGGACGTGCCGCCGGGCTTTCGCCGTCACTTGCAGTTTCGGGACGCACGCGAGCGGGTTTTCACTCGTCCGCTTCGCCCGGATCATCCAATTGAGAAAGCTCTTCGCATTCGTGACGTAGTGATTCGAGCTTTGCACGCCGAGTCCGCCGAGCTTGCGCGCCTTCGCCCGCTGTTCGGCCAGCCAGCGTCCAACGGCTTCCGGCGTCACGTCGGCTACAAACGTCGCCCCGATGCCGGCGAGTAGCTTCGTCACACGTGACAGCACAAGGTCCGCGTACTCCGCCGTCGCCGGGCCTTTCTGTCGCGGCGACGCCACGCCGTCGAGTAGCGCTTGTCGGTAGTCCGCCAGGTGCTCGGCGAGCTTCCGCGTTGCCGCCGCCGCCCGCCCCGTCAGCAGTCCGAAGCCCGCGAGCCGGTCGCGCAGCTTGTTCGGCAGCCCTTCGAGCCACTTGGTAAACACCGCGTCCGGTTGCTCGCCCGCCGCCCGCAGATTCGCGAGCCGTTCCACCTTGCGGCCCAGCTCTTCGGCCGCGCCTTCGTCGCGGAAGCCCGTTGGCAACCGTTGGAACCGGTCGCCGATCTTCACTTCGACGGTGTACGTGAGACACCGCCGCCGCCGCCCACCTTCGTCCATGTACGTTCGCCGGTATGCACTTGCCACAGCTCACCCGCCTTTCTTCGCTCGCCGTCGGACAAGTCGGCATTCGACGCCGAGTGCGTCGCACACGGCTTCGACGGCGGGCAGGGTCAAAGTTCGCTCGTTTCGCATGAATCGCGACAGCCGCCCATGATCCACGCCCGAGGCAGCCGCGAGCGCCGCCAGAGTGCGACCATCACGCCGCATCGCGTCCCGCAGCAGTCCCGCGAGCTTTGCCGACTTGCACACGCCCATACCGTACCGCCGTTTCCGCGTTGTGTCAATTGACACTCGCACGCCATTCCGTCGCCGTCAGCGCGGCGAGCACTTCCGCCAGGGCGCCCCGCTCGGCCGCGTCCCGAGCTTGACCGCCTTCATACTCGCGAATCGCCGCGCGCTCTTCGTACCACTCCCGCCAGGGTTCGGGAAGCGAATTCGGCCCGGCGTCGGCAAAGGTTTTCCGCCAGTTTTCCCGCCAGTCCGTCCGCCAGTTTGATTCGTCCGAGTCGGTAAGCCGTTGCGGTTCAACGGGTTCCGCGCCACTCGCACCGGTCATAAACACCGGCGGGCGGTCCGGCGTCGCCGGGTCCGGCGCCCACGGCAGCATCGGGCAGACGCAGGACGTGTCGGGCGGACCGGTCCTACCAGCCGCCGGGCGTGCGCCCGCCGTAGGCCGGTTCTGGCCGGTTGCCGGGCCTTCCGGTGCCGACGTGTCGCCCACGCCGTCCGCGTCCACCGTCGGGTCGGGCGGGAACAAGCTCTTCAGGAACGCCGCGAAGTCGCCCATGCCTTCACACCTCGTCAGACACGTACCGCATGTACCGCAAGTACCGCACGTGCCGCGTAGCACGTCAGGAACGCGGGTCGCCGCCCGCGCCTTGCGCCACGCGCTCGGCCGGCAGCGGCACGTCGAAGCCGTACGCCCGTTGAACGCGCCGCAGGTCCGCGACGGTCACGCCCGAATACGTCCGCCCCACGTTTCCCGAGCCCTTGCGAGTCCGCAGCCCGTAGCGCGCCAGCGCGTTGCCGACACCCTTCGGCGACCACAGCTTGAACGTCACCGGGTCCGCTTCGCGAGCTTGTTTCAGTAGGTCACCCGCCTTGAGCGTCCGGCTTGTCCCGTCGCCGACGTGTTCGGCTAGCAGTCGCAGCAACAGTTCGTCGGCTTCGGGTACGGCGTCATCGCGGTTCGTTTCAATCGTCCGCTCGGCGTGCGTACGTAAGACGCTCACAAGCCCGTCCGCGCCGCGCTCTTCGAACCACGACGCCAGGCCGAACAGCGGTTGCCACAGCTCGAAGTCGCGACCGTTCAAGCTCGGCGGGCAGCAGTCGGCCCGGTTCGCCAGGGCGAGCCAGGTCGGGCCGTGTTCCAACGCCAAGGCGTGCAAGCCGTCGCGCAGCTCGGCCCACAGTTCCGGGCGTTCGTCCAGCCGTCGCCGGGGCTTCGGCGAGTCCGCCGCCGCCCGAAACATGCCGACGCGAATGCACCGGGACGCCAGCGCTTCGGGCAAGCTCGCGATTGACGCCAGAGCTTTCGGCCCGAAGCACTGGAACGCGGTTCGCTTGAAGCCGTCGCCGATCTTTTCAAGCCGGATAGCGGGCGACCCGACCTTGTAGCCGCTCAGCAGAATCGAACGCAGTTCGCCCGCTTCGGGCGTGCCGTCGCGAAGTCGCTCGGCTTCGTCCAGGAGCAGTACGCCGCCGCATTCGTGCAGCGTGCGAAACAAACACGGCGCGGTCATGTTCGAAGATTCGAGCGGACGAAACACCAGCCGCGACAGCACCCTAAAAGCGGTAGACTTGCCGGATGACGCCGGCCCGCCGACGTACAGATACGGTACGCTCCCCCACGCCGAATAGGTGTAGGTAAGTACAACCCATAATGCGAGCGTCGCCGTTGTCCCTTCCGCTCCATCCGCGGGAAAGTCGAGAAAGCACGCGAACCGCTCACACACACTTTGCAGCAGCCGCACCGGCTCCGGCGAGTCCGCGCCGTCCAGCCAAGCCGCCCGAGCTTCCGGTGACCAGCCCGCGCGCGTTGTCAATTCCGGTTCGCCCGGCGTCGGGTAAACCCATAGCCGCCGGCCGTCGGAAAGGTCGATTGCGGGTTCAATGTCGCGTCGCTCCCGCCGCCCGTCGCCGTGCCAACGTAAGTAGTGTTGCCATCGACCTATCGGTTTGCCGCACGCGATTCGGTTAACCGGAACCGCGACGCCGGATACGTCGGACGCATGAAAAAGCTCGGGCCGAACGATCCGCGACGTGTCGATTTCTGCGCGCGTGACGCCAGACGATCCATCGCCGCCCGCGATGAAGTCAGCTACAATCGCCTGCGCGTCCGCCAAAGCTCCGATCATGCCTTCCGACAGCGTCGCGTTGATGCTGGACGCTTGCCGCAACAGTTCAGCGTCCAGTGCCATTCGCTGTTCGGGCGTCAGAAGTTCCGGGTATTGATCGGCGAGTCGAGACAGGAATCGGTCGCGACTGGTCGCCCGCTGGATATCGAGCTTGTCCGTGTGAAGCACGTCGCTATTCAGTCGCGCCGTAAGCGTCACGACGCCGCTACCACGTCCCGGCTTGCAGTCGATTACAATTGAAGGTGACTTGTCTCGTGAATCGTCCACGGTTCAATGCCTCTCAGGGCGGGCGACCGTTGCCGGGTCGCCCGTTCACTTTCAGTGCGACGCCGCCCGGTGCCCACCGTCCCGCAGCGCAAGCCAGCGCTCGCGGTTCGGGCACCCGTGCTGAATCCAGTTCGCGAGTTCGTCGGCCCGCACGCGGACGCTTCGGCCGAGCCGCAGTACGTCCGGGCCGAAGCGCCCCGACGCCACATCTTTTCGGAGGCCGCGCGTGCTTCTCTTCAATGCCCGTGCCACTTCGCCAAAAGTCAATAGTTCCATCGGAGTACCTTTCTTGTCACGGCCGCACCACGCCGCCACCACACGAAAGGTACAGGTGAGTTCTGACTGAAATATTGTGAGCGTGTCAGACAGGATTATTCAGACGGCCGGAACCCGCAGAACCCGAACGGAATCACGGGTTTTGAATCGGAATGAAATACGGCGTCGCGCTTGACATCTATCCGGGTTTGCGACGCTTCGCTTCGCGATTCACAGCCCGAGCCACGTGGTCGGGGTTCACGTCGCCAAGTTCGCGGGCACAGTCCGCGTAGGTTCTGTACTTCGCCCCGTTGTTCCATGCGGCGATGATTCGTCTGTGCTCCCGTTCATTCACGCGCGGGCGACCGCGTTTGCCGCCGCTGAGCTTGCGAGCGTGTGGCTTGTCGCGAATGATGCGCGCAAGCAGCCGACACGCCGCCGCGTCGATTGCCGCCCGTTCCCGCCAGACGGCGTGCCAGTCGCGGTCCGTGTAGGACGCTTCGACCGTTTCGAACGTGTCATCGGCATGGGTCCACGATTGCCGAACCGGCCTGCCTTTCGTGTCCAGATACACCACGGGTAGGGGAATCCGGCCGGGTCGCTTGCGGCGGTGTGTCCAGAACGGGTCCGGCGCGGCGTGGCGCAAGTGCTCGGGATAGTCGCGGTAGAGCCAGGACCCCAGAGCGAACACCCAAAGCAAGGCCGCCCCCTCTTCAGCGCTGTCATAGCGAATGAACGGCCTTCCGTCCGGGCCTTCAAACGCGGTGAGCGGACAGCGGTTCCCGCGCCACCAGCTTTCGCCCTTGAACGCCTCAGCGTCGGCCGCCGCTTGAATCAGTCGCCCGCCTTGCAGCTCACGGGCGCAGACCTTCGCCCGCACGTGGTGCGGTTCCGGGTCGGAATGCCGGTTGATTGCGTCGAAGTCTCCCGCCAGGTCCGTGAACGATTGCGCCAGGTCCAGCTTCGGCATGATGCACCATCCGTCAGGTCGCCGCACGGCCCGGCGTGCCGAATGGTGCCAGGACACGCCGTGCCGCGTGGCGTAAGGCGGGTAGCTACTCCCGCCGAACGCAGTATACCGCGGCCGAGCCGGGCGAATTCAAGCCGCATAATTGTCCTGTGAGTTTTTGACGGTTTCGAGACGGTGTACAGCCATGCCACCCCAGAGATTCGACCCCGGTATCCCCGCGGCAGCAGTGCGGTAGGGTTCACACGGGCGTCGGGTCTACGCCGAAGTACACCTTGCGGACGGCCGGTACGGTCCCACACTTCGGGCACCGTACCAGAAAGCCCGGATAGGGTTCGCCGTTCGCTTGCAGGAACAGCGGACCCCGCAGCCGTTCGCACGCCCGGCACTTCCCGCGCCCGAATCGGCGTTCGAGCTTTCCTAGCCGTTCACGATAGTTCACTTCGGTGCTCGCTTTCCGCATCGGCTTCGAGGGCATCGATTCGTTCGAGGATATCGTGTTCCACCGGACGCCCGAGCACGTAACCGAACAGCACGCGGACCGCCACGGCGTCGCCGTCACGTGCCCGGCGGATCAGAGTCTCGACGATTGCCCGCACGTCGCCGGGCGTTACCGCCTTCAGCAGTGCCGCCCGCAGCCGGGCGGCTTGTTGGCCGAGCGTGTTCCGGTGTCCGACGGCCGCGCGGTTGCCGCGCGCGAAGCGCCCGGTTTCCGAGTCGCGACCGTCGCCGTTTTCACCGTTTTCGCCGTTTTCAGACGGGTTTAACATGCTCATGCGTCGCCTTCACTCTCTGTACTTACGGCACGTTGCGGTACTTGCGGTATGTCGATAACCCCGTGTGTCGCCGTGTTCGCGCGCAGCAGCGCCACGATTCCGGCCCGCGCGGCGTCCGGCAATTGCGCCCACGCCGTCAGCAGTGCGACCAGCTCGGGCGAGCTTTCGACGGCCTTCCGCCAGTCTGTCCACCAGTGCTGTTCGTGAGTTTCTGTAAGTGCTAGTGATTCCAGACTGTTAGCGTCGGCCGTTTCCAGACTTGAAAACCGGTGACGCGCAAGCGTCCGTGGGTTCGAATCCCACCCTCTCCGCTTCAGCCCAGCTCGCGCGCGGCGGCGCCGGTGCTTGCGTCACGCGCCCCCAACGGCGTACGCCAGGCGCACGGCGGGCGGATGGCCCCTGCGGCCGTGCCGCCGCCGCAATGACCGCGGGGCAGGTCCCGCGTGTGGATCCCACGTCTAGGACGAGAAGGCACCTTCGCAGATGATCTCGCGGACAAACTTGCGACCGCTCGCGCGGTCGGCTCGGATCTGCGCCGCCGAACCGCACACGGTGATTCAGTATAGCGCCTTACAGTGATCGCATCCTATGGGGAGCAGGGGCCCCCGGCGCTGGCCCGGATTAGTGGGCACACCCGCGCGGGCTACCCTCCGGGCGGGTTGGGCGCATCGTTGCACGGCGCGGGCCGCCCCCTACAATGGTCGGCCTGTCCGGGTTGGCCGGCAGCGGGCGTGCCAGCGAGAACTATGGCTATCCGAGTCGGCATCCTGGGTTGCGGGGCGATGGGCCTCTGGCACGCGCGGCGGGTCCGCGAGCTGCGGGGGTATGCGCTGCACAGCATTCACGACACCAGCTCGGAGCAGCGGCAGGCCGCGGCGGAGGAGTTCGGCTGCCCCGTGTACGACTCGCTCCCGAAGTTCCTGGCGGACCGCGCGCTGAACCTGGTGGTCGTCGCGACACCCTCGCACGCCCACGTCAGGCCGACCATTGCCGCCCTGAAGGCCGGCAAGCACGTGCTGTGCGAGAAGCCCCTGGCGCGGACGGAGGCCGAGGCCAGCCGGATGTTCGCGGCGGCCCAGAAGACCCGGCGGACGCTGATGACGTTTCAGAACCGCCGCTGGGACAGCGACTTCCTGACCGTCCGAAAGGCGGTTGCGTCGGGGCGGCTGGGGCGGTTGCTCGACATCCGCCTGATCCGCTGGGGCTACACGAACATCATGCAGACCTTCGGCGCCCCGGGCTACCGGCCCGCCTGGCGGACCGAGGCGTCGTTCGGCGGCGGCACGCTGCTGGATTTGGGGGCGCACTATCTCGACCAGCTTCTCCAGCTTGTCCCGCAACCGATCGAGACCGTGTTCGGTGACCTGCGCGGGCGGCGTTGGACGCGCGATGCGGACGATCAGTTCCTGGTGGTCCTGCGGACGCGCGACGGGCTGGTCGCCCAGGTCGAATACTCGCAGAACGCGCACGTCCCCGTCGCGGTCGAGTGGGCGGTCAGCGGCGCCAAAGCCGGGTTCCGCTACGACCAGGACCGGAGCCTCATCTGCACGCATGACGCGCGGGGCGCCGAAAAGGTGCGCTACGTGCAGAACGCCGGGGGCAACTGGGACGCCGCGTACCACAACCTCCGCGCCGTGCTCGAACGCGGAGCGCAGCTCGCGATCCAGCCGCACGAGACGCTACGGCTGATGCGGATTCTGGACGCGGTGCGCAGGTCCGCGCTGACCGGGCAGGTTATACGTATCAAGGACGAATTCGCGCCTGGGCTGTCGGGGCGCATGGCCCGCACGGGCTGAGCTGCAAAGCTACTGGAAGCGCATGGATAACGAAGCTCGTCGGATCACGTTTGCCCTGGTCGTCGCAATGGGCGTGTTCTTCGCGTACCAGTGGGCGGCGGCGAAGTTCTTTCCGCCGCCCACGCCGACGACGCAGCCCGTCGCCGTCGAGACACCCCCCGCGGCCCCGCCGGTGGTGTCAACGCCCCCCACTGCGCCGGCGACCGCGGCGACACCCGCGGCCTCGGCGCCGACTGCCCGACTCTACGCGCTGTCCAGCTCGGAGAGCATCGCGCCGCTCGAACTCGGCGGACGCGACGGCGACGCGCTGCGCCTGGTGTTTCGGCCGCAGGGCGCGGCCCTCGCCAGCGTCCATCTGCTCGCGCAGGACAACACAGGCCGCTTCCGGTTCCGCACCAAGCCGCACGAAGACGACCCCTATCAGCTCCTGCACCCGGTCGATGACGGGCAGCGCGAGCGCTATTCGTTCGCGACCAACCGCCTCTGGATCGAGCAGCGCGGCGACGAGACGTGGAACCAGAGCTGGTCGCTCGACACGCTCGTGTGGGCGGTCGCCGAACAGAGTTCGGAGCGGGTCGCGTTTTCTGCCGTGTTGGGCCGCGATGAGCCCGGCGGCGAGCTGCTGCGCCTCACCAAGCGCTTCGTCCTGCGGCCCGGCAAGCCGGTCGTCGAGTTCGAGCTGCTGATGGACAATGTGAGCGGCACGCCGCTCCGGCTGCGCGTTGAGCAGGACGGCCCGCTCGGCATCGGCGAAGAGAACGAGCAAGGCGACCTGCGCCGGCTGCTGACCGCGCAGCGCGGCAGCAAGGGCGTGGAGTTAAATCGGGCGCGACAGCACGAAGAGCTGCGCAAGGCGGCGGCCGACCCGAACGTGGGGTATCTCGCGCTCAGCCAGCCCGAGGACGGGCCGGTGGTTTGGACGGCGCTCGCCAACAAGTATTTTGCGGTCTTCACGCGGCCCGTGCCGCTCGCCGGGGGCGACCCCGATTACATTGCGGTGGTCAACGGCCTCGTCGCCGCGCCGCACGTGACGGCCGCGCCGAATGATTTTAGGGCCCACGGAGATCTGCTGGCCCGCTTCGTGACCAAGCCGGTGCTCGTGTCGCCCGGCGGTCAGGCCCGCTTTCCGTTCGAGATTTATGCCGGGCCGAAGGACGCCGAGAACGCGGGGGCGGCCGATCCGGCGTACGGCGATCCACAGAAGCTGTATTACCACGTGGTGAAATCGGCCGACATCACCTGCTTCTGCGGGTTTCTGTGGCTCGAAGAGCTCATGCTGTGGCTGCTGGACAAAATCCAGCTCGGCGTCCGCAACTACGGCATCGCGATCATCATCCTGGTCGTGATCGTGCGGTCGCTGCTGCACCCGCTGAGCGTCTGGCAGCAGAAGTCGATGTTCCGCACGCAGGAGGCGATGGCCCGCGTGCAACCGAAGCTCAGCGCGATCAAGGCGAAGTTCCCCAACGACAAGGTCAAGCAGAACCAGGAGACGATGAAGCTGTTCCACGACGAGGGGGTCAACCCCGCGGGCGGCTTCGTCTCGCTGCTGCCGATGTTTCTTCAGATGCCGATTCTCGTGGCCCTGTGGAGCGGGCTGAACAGCGACATTCACCTGCGACACGCGCCGTTCGACGGCTGGTGGATCGTCGATCTGTCGGCCCCCGATGCGCTGCTGCGGTTTGACCCGCCGATCACCATCCCGATCATCGGCTGGTTGCCGCTGATCGGCAGCGTCTTCAGCGGTGTTACCTCGCTCAATCTGTTGCCGCTGCTGCTGGCCCTGGTTATGTGGCTCCAGCAGAAGTACATGCCCAAGCCGCAGACCGCCGCCCGCGCACCGTCCGCAGGCGGGCTGTCGCCCGATGACCAGGCGCGGCAGCAGAAGATCATGATGTACATGATGGTCGTACTGTTTCCGCTGATGTTCTACAAGATGCCTTCGGGGCTGAACCTGTACTGGTTTGCGAGCAACATCTTCGGGATCGCCGAGTCGCTGATTATTCGCAAACAGATCAACGAGGAGCGCGAGCGGCTGGCCCGCGAAGGTCCGCGGCCGCGCGGCCCCAAGCCGCCCGGGCTGGTGGGCCAGTTCCTCAAGCGGATTGCGAGCCAGGCGGAGGAGTTGCAGCGCAAAGCGGATGACATCACGAAGACCGAAGCCGGCCGGCGCGACAAGAAGAAGTAGGCCGCCAACCGGGGCACGCCATGAGTCTGGAGCAGGATGACAGTTGATCCGTTGAGTTCTGAAGACCTTCGCTCCCTCCGCGAGCTCGCGGAGGCTGCGGCCCGCGCCGGCGGTGCGGTCGCCCGCGACTACTTCCGGCGGCAATACCGCGTGACGCTCAAGGCCGACCGCACCGAGGTCAGCGACGCCGACCACGCCGCCCAGGTCGCCGTGGTGGCGGCCATCGTCGCGGCCCGGCCCAACGACGCCTTCGTCACCGAGGAACCGCTCCAGCTCGGTCCCGGGATGCTCCCGCCGCCGCCGGCCGGCGACGACGCGCTCTGTTGGGTAATCGACCCGATCGACGGCACCCGCAATTTCGTCCGCGGCATTCCAGTCTACACCTGTTCGGTGGGGGTGATGCTCGGCGGCTATCCGATCGTGGGGGCGGTGTACGAGCCCGAACGCGACGACATGTACTCCGCGCACCAGGGCGGCGGGTTGTTCGTCAACGGTCAACCCTGTCCGCGGCAGCGCCCCGCCGGTTTGAGCTCCAAGCTCCTGGTCGGCATTCCGGCCGCCCCGAAGGGGGCGCTCACGGAAATCGCCCACCGCTGGCTCGGCCGCTTCGTCGGCCGCAACTTCGGCTCCTGCGCGCTGCACTTGGCGCAAGTAGCCGCCGGGCAGCTTGACGGGATGTTGTCCGACAATGCGCGTCTCTGGGACCTGGCGGCGGGCTGCGTGCTGGTGACGGCCGCGGGCGGCCAGGTTACGACGCCGGCCGGCCAGCCGTTCTTTCCGGTTGCCATCAACTCGTGTGTGGCCGGCGAGTTGGCGTTCATCGCCGGCAGAACGGACGTGCTGGCCGATTTGCTTGCCGTGCGCTGCGCACCGCGGTAGTCCGTCGTTCTGCCGGCAGCCACCCCGTCCGATCGCCCGTTCCTCAACGCGGCCCGCGTGCGTCGTGGCCACGGAGACCACCGGGCCGCGCGTCCCGCGTCCGCTTGCAGGCCGCTCGTCCAAACTCGCTAGTGTATTGCCTCACAATACTCGCATCGTATGGGCAGCATGGGCCTCCGGCCCGTGTCCCGGTGCGCCGGGATTCGCACGGGCCGGAGGCCCATGCTCCCCACCCAGATACGCTGCGGTGATTCTGAGTCACTACACCAGTCGCTACTCGTTACTCGTGCGTCAGCATCCGAATCTTGATGTTGCGGTACCACACGCGGTCGCCGTGGTCCTGGAGGACGATGTGCCCGCGCGGCACGCGGCCATGGCGTGGCATGGTCTTGAACTTGCTCTCCGCGAGCAGCGCTTCCCACGCCGGGCTTTCGAGTTCGTACTCGACGACCTTCGCGTCGTTCAGCCAGTGCTCGATGTGTCGCCCGCGAGCGACGATCCGCACCTGGTTGAACAGGCCCACCGGCTGCGTCACGTCGCGCGCGGGGGCGTAGATGGCATAGCAGGAGCCGGCGGAGGTTCTCGGGTTCTGCCCGTCGGCATGCTCGGTGTTGTCGAGCACCTGCATCTCGGGGCCGGACTCCCAGGGCCAGCCCAGTTGCTCGTCCACGCGATAAAAGACGCCGCTGTTCCCGGCCGCTGAAATCCGCCATTCGAGCCGCAGCTCGAAGTTGTCGAACTCGTCCACCGTGCAAATGTCGCCGCCGCGACCGACGCGGACGAGACAGCCATGGATGACTTTCCAACCGTCGTCGGGGAAGCCGTCCTTCTTGTACCCGCGCCAGCCGGCGGTCGTCTGGCCGTCGAACAGGAGCCGCCAGCCCGCGGCTTGCTCCTCGTCCGTCAGGACATTCTGCGGCTCCGGCGGCGGCGGCGTCCGGACTTCGCCGCGCTCGCTCTGCGGCAGCGCGTTGAGCGTGTACCACGCCTCCGTGCTCCAGGGCAGCTCGCCATCCTCCGAGATACAGGGCGGCAGCAGGCGCAGGTAGACGACGTGGGACGGTTTCAGACTCGTGATCTCGAGAAACACCTTCCGCCGATCGTCAGAGACGCTCGCCGACTTCACGGGATACACGACGCCGTCGCGCGCCGGCGTCGCCACGTCGCGCACGTCATCCTGCGTCGCTTCGGCGCTCCGTCGCTTCGTCGCTTCCGCCCGGAACGGCCACTGCTCTACGTAGTACGTTTCGGGATCCCAGCCGATGCGGGTATCCAGCGGCTTTGTAAAGCGGATTTCGAGGCCGTTTCGCCGGGCCTCGACGCTGAGCAGTTCGAACGTCGGCTGGTCGGACGCCGTCAGCGCGGGGCCACAGTTCTGGCCGAACCGCAGCGCACAACCCTGCATCTCATCCCCGACCCGCTCGACAAACACCCGCCGACTCTCCGGGACACCGGCGATCAGGAACTGCCCGCCGTAGGTCTCATGGTTGATGACGGACACCGTCGCTTTGGCGTCCGCCTCGACATCCGGCACATAGACCAGGGGCGTGGCCTGGTTGCGGTTCCGTACAAAACCACCGGCGATCGTGTAGCCAACCGCGGGCAGCACCACGGCCTGCGGTTTCTCCACGAAGCTCGGATGCGGACTGGTCAACTGGGAACCGTCCCCCGGCCGCCCACGCCGCAAGGCGGCGATGATCTTCTTCTTGCCAGGCGCGGTTTCGCGCGGCGTGTCGGCTTTGTGACTCAACACCGTCGCCGGCACGGGGACGATGCCGTCGAGCGTGGTGCCGGTGGGCTCCCAGTGCAACGAGAGTTGCCCGCCGCCGCGGCCTTGAAAGTGCATAATGCGCAGCTCGTGCCGGCCCGCGGGCAGTTCGACGCGGGCGTCCTTCGGAGTCGCGCCGTGCGTGCCGTCGTGGTCGATGACGACGCGGCCGTCGAGCCAGAGGCGCGCGCCGTCGTCGCTGATGAGGCGGAGCGTGACGCCGGCGGATCTTGGAATCTCAAGTTGGCCGAGGATTTCGGTCAGAAACAGCTCTTTGAGGGGCTCGAAATCGCCGCGCTCGACGTGCAGGTCGAGCCTGGAAACGACCTTCACGACGTTCGGTGCTTGCCCCGGGGCCAGCTCCGGCAGGGCCTGCATCTCCTCGCCGACGTCGTAGAGCCGCACGAGGAGGCCAGGTTCGTCAGTCGCAGCCGTGGCCCGCAGCGCCCCGATGGTGCCCACAGCAACCAACAGTACTCCAGTCGTGCAACGCAAGATTCACCTCGCTTTCATCGTGTGCCACTGCTCAGCGAGCAGGTACGTGTTCAGTGTGGCACCTGCGCGCTGGCGCTGCTCGGTACCCCGAAGGGGTGCAGGGCTGTAGCCACGGGCGGCTTAGGCCGCAGGCCGCAGCCGCCCGTGGAAGAGCACGCGAGTCGTGCCCCGCCCCGAAGGGGCGGCGGAAGTCCACGACGTTTCCGGCACCCCTTCGGGGTGCGGCGCTCGCGGCGGTGTCTACCACGGGTGTCGTCCGCTGTCGCGGACTCCACCCGTGGCTACACCCCTGGACCCCTTCGGGGTGAAGCGCAGCGCGGTTCCCACGCACCACGCGAAACACGCTTGCGAGCGGTGCGTATCGTAACGCAGCCACACGCCGCACTGCTCACCGAGCAGAGGCACACGGCGACGACGACGGCCGACACGGGGGTCGGCCGCTACGGGCTCACACCGCTCACACAGCAGTGGCACGGGGCCCAATGCGCTCCTGTCCGTCCATGAATCTACGCAACGCCGCGGGGATGGCCACGGTGCCGTCCGCGTTCTGGTTGAGTTCCAGCAGGGGGATCAGGATGCGCGGGCTGGCGATCACCGTGTTGTTCAACGTATGACAGAACTCCACACGGGCGGGACGCCCATGCTCCCCCGCGCTGCGCCGGTAGCGCAGATTCAGCCGCCGGGCCTGGAAATCGTGGAAGCGGCTCGCGCTGTGCGTCTCGCTGTACGCCTCGCGGCTGGGCATCCACGTCTCGATGTCGAACATGCGGACCTTGCCCTGCCCCATGTCGCCGGTGCAAACCTCGACCACGCGGTACGGCAGTTCCAGGGCCTGGAGCAGATCTTCGGCGTTCTGGATGATGACGTCGTGCCAGCGGGCCGACTCCGCCGGGTCGGCCTTGCAAACGACGACCTGCTCGATCTTGTCGAAAAAGTGAATGCGGTACAGCCCACGGGTATCCTTGCCCCCCGCCCCGGCCTCACGCCGAAAGCACGTACTTCGGGCGAAATACAGCTTCGGCAACTCCGCCTCCTCGAGAATCTCGTCGCCGTGGTAGCCCGTCACCGGCACTTCCGCGGTCCCGACCAGGCTCTGCCCGTCGCGCTCGCACAGGTACACCTCGTCGCGGTGCAGCGGGAAGAAGCCCGTCCCGACCATGAGCGCGTCGTTCACGAGCACGGGGACCGTCAGCGGCGTGAAGCCGCGCGCCACCATCAACTCCCACGCCAACCGCAACACCGCCTCGTGAAGCTGTGCCCCGGCCCCGCACAGCACATAGTTCCGCGTGCCCGCGATTTTCACGCCGCGGTCCATGTCGAACAGACCGAGCGTGGTGCCCAGCTCGAGGTGGTCCTTGAAGGCGGACCCAAAGTCGCTCTTGCGCTTGGGCGTGCCCCACTGCCGGACCGGCACGTTGTGTGAAGCATCCGGCCCCACCGGCGCCGCGGAGTCGGGAACCTGCGGCACGAGCAACATCAACTCACGCAGCTCGGCGTCGACGCGCTCGCGCTCGACATCGATTTCCTTCAGCCGCGCCTTGAGCCGGCCCAGCGCCTGGCTCAGCTCCGCCTTCTGCTCCTTGGGCGCCTTGGCGATTTGCTCACCAGCCTGGTTTTGTTGGTGGCGCAGCTCGTTGAACTCGGTCTCCAGGGCCCGCCGGCGGGCATCGACCGCGAGCAGTTGGTCGATGTCCACCTGCATGCCCTTGTCGCGGGCGGCCTTGCGAACCAGGTCCGGGTTTTCGCGGATGAGCTTGAGATCGATCATGCGTGGGACTTCCGTTGAACCGGCGTTTTACGAGCACCGGGAGCATCAAGGCGAACATTGTACGCGCCCCGCCACGCCGGGCGAGCGCTCAGCGCTCGGAGTGTCAATCGCCGCGTCTGTGGCACTTTCGCCGGGGGCTGTAAGCCCTGGAAGGGCACAAGAATACAGCCCACGGCGCGAGCCGTGGGATGACCGGCCTGGCGAGGACCAGAGCCCCGGATGGGGCGCAAAAAAGCCACGTCTCACCGCCAGGCGGGCGCTTCTATCGCCCCGCTGGGGCTCACGCGACCTCGCCTCATGGTCCCACGGCTCGCGCCGTGGGCTCTATTCTCCCGCCCCTCCGGGGCTCACGACGGGCGCCGATTCGGTCACGAAACCCCAGTCACCCCAGCAGTCGTCCACGGCGCGGACCACGGCGTCCGGCTCCACGTCTCCGGCAACGCACACTTCCACATACCGCAGCGTTCGCAGAACAGTCAGATCCGCGGCTACCAGGTCGGCGTCTGTAATCGGCGGCTCACCCACGCGCCAGCCATACATCCCCGGCGGCAGATACAGCTCGTCACCCGGCCCGTGTGGCACTTCCGCCAGCCAGCGCGCCAGTTCGCACCCCGCTTCCGCCGCACGGGCCTTTGCGTTTGGGCCGGCATCCGGGCTGCGGACCAGTTCCGCATGTAACTCGATCAACTGCGCGGCGTGCGACGCCGGGCCGCGTGACACGAACCCGGCCGATCCATCGCACAGCGGAAACAGATCGAGCCCGTGGTACGACAGATACTCCCGGATCTCATTCACGCTGTGAACGCTTGTGCCCAGCGCCATCAGCGTGTCCGCCACGCCGTGCAGCGCCCGCCGCCCGTGCAGGCGCGTCTCCACCGTCGCGATGCGCGCCCCGGCCAGCCGGCGGACGGCGGTTCTGACCCGCGGGTTGAGCTGCACGACCACCGGCAACCCGTCGCCGTCCGCGTCGCCGCGCTGCGTCGGTATCTCCGCCGCCGATTTGGGGGGCAACACCACTCGTCGCGCTTCAAGCAGTAACGCCGCGGCTCGCTGCACGTCGCCCACGCGCACGCTTGCCACCAGCGGCAGCTCCCATTCGGCGAGCTGCGCGTCGCCCGCGACCCCCTCGTACCACCGGACATACGCGGCCCAGTCGTCAAAACCGGCCTGCCGGTTGCGGATCATGCGGGCGGCGAGCGCGCGGGCGCGATCCAGCTCGCTTTCCGCCGGCCCGCTCGTGCCGGCCTGCTGCAACGCAGTCCGCACGATTTGCTCAAGTTCATCCGTGCGCCGCGTGCCCCGCACCAGGTCCGCGTCCACGGCCGCAGCGGTCAGGTCGAGCGACAGCACCACCAGACCGGACGATCGCCCGACGTCGTGCCGCCAGCAGACCGGCCAGCAGCCCGCCTGCGTCAGACTCTGCTGAAGCGGCCCGTCGACCGGGTTGCACAGCCGCTGAAGCAGCACGTCGAGGGCCGCAAGCTCATCGGCGCTGCCGCCCGGCAACATCCAGGCGAAGTCCAGCCGCGCTCGCGCCGGCGCGACGTGCGAAGCCGTCCAGGCGTCCGCCGTACCTTCGTGGTCAAACCGCGTTTCCGCGTCTGCCCAGGCGTCTTGCGTGACTGAGTCGGCGATTACGCTCGGCGGCAAGCCACTCGCTAAGACCAGCAACAGCCCAATCATGCGTACTCACGCGCCGCGCGTGGCGACGCGGCGGTCGAGATTGTCCACCCCTCCCCCGCGGATCGCCAGCAGTCCGCGCCGTGTCAAGACAGGAACCCCGGCGAGGGGAACTCGCCGGGGTTCAAAGCGGGTGTCTAATGATACGGGGCGTTGCCGCGCATCCGAACGCCGGACGCCAGTCCGGGGCCGTCGTCGGCGTGGCGTCGCCACGCTGCTGGCCAGCCACTTGCGTGGCGGGTTCGGATGCCAGCGGCCTCTGCGCCTGTCCGAACCCCGGACGCAAGTCCGGGGCCGTCGTCGGCGTGGCGTCGCCACGCTGCCGGCCCACCACTTGCGTGGCGGGTTCGGATGGGGGGGCCGCGTCCGCATCCGTGTCCGAACCCCGGACGCAAGTCCGGGGCCGTCGTCGGCGTGGCGTCGCCA
>CAYMXT010000019.1:12582-30008 GCA_964394415.1 uncultured Planctomycetales bacterium | reverse complement strand
GGGCCTGAGTGAGCTCGGCGCGCTGGACGCGGACGCTTCGAATCGACCGGTGCCGTTCCCAGCACCAGGACGCGAATGGACTGGTAGTCACCGGGCGGCGTGGTTTGCACCACCACGTTCGGCGGGGCCGGCGCACGCGGCGGCTCGCCGACCGTCCGCGGCCAGAGCAACGCGAGTAGCAGCCCAGCCGCGGCGACCGCGGGCAATCCTAACTTCCAGACGATCCGCCGCGACCATGCTCCACGCACGCCGGCCCCACATTCGGCCAGCAACGCCGCTCGCGCGAGGGCGTCAACCCGGCGAAGCTGCGCCAGGCGCGCCCGCAACGGCGTCGCGTCGTGCAGGGCAGCGACGAGCTGGGCACGGGTCTGCGCGGGTAATTCACCGTCAAGCAGGAGCTCAAGCTCCGCGTCGGTCCACTGGTCTGCGGTGTGGTTCATGGCTCTTCTCCCACGGCGGCACGCACCCGCCGCCGCGCCAAGTGCAGATTGGCGCGCACGGCCGCCACCGTACTCCCCAGCAACTCCGCGATCGTCTCGTAGTCCAGCTCCTCGACCAGCCGCAGGGTCAACGCCGCCCGCTGTTGCACCGGCAGCCGCTCGATCGCCGCGCGAGCGCGCGTGACCAGCTCGCCGTCGGCGGCGGCATCCGCGCCGGCGTGCCAACGCGGGAGTCCGTTGGTGTAGCGTGCCAAGCCGGCTAACCGGCCGCGCCACGACCGGCGCCAGGTCAGCCATGTGCGGATGAGCACCTGCCGCACGTAGCCCCAGTGAGCGGCACGCTCCGGGGCCGTGGCGAGCACACGCACGAGCGTTTGCTGCGTCAGGTCGTCCGCTTCGTCAGCCCCGCGCACCAGCCCACGCGCCAACCGCCGCAGCCGCGCCAGCAGCGCGTCCCATTCAACAGTCCCGGAAACCGCGTTGGATCGCGTCGGCGGCATGGCCACCCCATGACACGGGCTGACGGCAATTCGCGTCATACACCCGCATAGACGCGCAGCCGGCTCGCGCATCAAACCCGCTGATAGTGCGTCCGGTCAAGCTGCGACCGAACGGAAACGGCATTGGGCGGCTTGCGTAACCGCTCCCGCGGCAGGTCGGACCAAGCCCGGACTACGTCGCGCCAGACAGTACCGCCCGCTGAACACCCCCGTGAATTACAAACTCAAACCCCACGGCCGTCGCGCGGCACACCTCGATCTCCGGCAACGTCACCTGCCAGGTCTTCTTGTCGCGCGTGCCGACGATCACGAGCGGGCCGCCGCGAATGCCTTCCGCCAGCGGCTGGTGCGTCGTCAGCGAGCCGTGCGGGTCGTCGCTGTCTGGGTCATAAAGCGTGACTACCAGCGCGTCGCCGAGCGTGCGGCCGTCGAACGTCACCGCGGTCGGGATGTAGGCTTCGGTCGTCATCGCGCCGGGGAGTGTAACAGGGCGGGCCCTGCCCGCCACACAAGTGTGACGAGCAGGGCCCAAGACGCGGGAGCCACAATCGTCTGTGCAGTCCGCGGTTACTCGACGATTTCCACCGCGGCCACATCCGCCGTGGTCGCGATGCCCTTCGTGCTCAGGTCGAGGTACATCAGATACGTGCCGGCCGTGGTGTTGCCCAGCGAGGTTGGGGTGAACCGGACGACATCCTCGTCCGCGCCCGAAACACCTGGCACCGCGAAGTCGCCGGTCGTCGAGAGCAGCAGGGCGCCAGCGTTGTTCACGGCGCTGGCGTCCACGTCCTCGCCACTGCTGTCGGCCAGGCCGACATCCGAGCCGTCGAAGTAGTACGACCACGTGCCCGCGGTGACCGACCCGAGACTGGTCGGCGTGAACGCGATCAGGTCTTCATCCTGCAACCCGGACAGCCCGGACACGCTCGGCGAGCCGGTGGCCGAAACCACGAGCCGCCCGTCGGACAGCACCTCGAGCGCGTCGACGTCCTCGGTGCTTTGCGTTAGACCGACGTCTGAGCCGTCGAAGTAGAACGTCCACGTGCCGGCGGTATTGGCGCCGAGCGATGTGGGCGTGAATTTGACGAGGTCCGAGTCGTCCACCGCCGTCCCGCTCGGGCCGCCGGTGAGGCCGGTCAGGCTGCCGTCCACGTCCACGCTGATGAGCAGCTCGCCGCTGGGCAGTCGCGCGAGGGCGTCGATCGCAAAGCTGCTCAGGCCCACGTCGCTGCCGTCAAAGTACAGCGACCAGGTATTGAGGCCCACGTCGTACGCGACGATGTCCTCATTCTGGACCGTGCCGACCCCCGGTACGGCGGTCGCGGCGGTGAACGTCAGCAGGACCGTCGGACCGCTGGTCACCTGGACGAAGACGGCGGTCACGGACTTGTTCGACGTCATGACGAGCGTCGCGGGGTTGGTCGAGCCGGTCAGGTCGCCAGTCCACTGACTGAACTGCCAGCCGGCGTCCGGCGTAGCAGTCAGGGTCACCGTCGTATTCGAAAGATACGTCCCTCCAGGCGGATTCAACGTCACGGTACCGCTACCCGTTACGTTCACGGTCAGCGTGTACGAGTACTGGAGAAAGACCGCGGTCACGGACTTGTTGGCGTCCATGACCAGCGTCGCCGGGTTCGTCGAACCCGTCAAATCGCCGGTCCAGTGGTCGAAATACCACCCCGACGCGGCGCTGGCCGTCAGTGTGACCGACGTGCCGTCTGGATAGCTCGGTCCGGGCGGATTCAAGCTGACACTGCCCTGACCGGTGGTGTTGACCGTCAACGTGTAGTTCTGCGACGGCGCACCGGCCGCGAGAATTGCCACGTCATCGATGTTCCAGCCGCAATACTGCCACGACGTGTCCGTCGTACCCATCGTCCAGCGGACGTAGACGTTCGCCTGGTTGTCAGCGACGGCCGAAATGTCGAATTCCTGCTTGCTCCAGGACGTGTCCGCGACCTCGGCGGAATTCTGCCAGACCGTGGTCCACGTACTGCCGTTGTTGCTCACCCGCACGTAGGCATGGTCATACGTGGGCTGCTCGACGCCCAGCCAGCGCCAGAAACGCAGCTTGACCTGCGTCAGGCCAGTGCAGTTGATCGCCGTCGTTGTCAAGTGGTATTCCGGAATACTGTTGGCGTAGTCGCCGGCGAGGTTATAGCCAAAAACCCGCGTGCCGGTATAACCGCTGGTGGGATCCGGGCCGCCATACTGCCCTCCGCCGCCGGTCGGCGTGCCCCAGGCCCACTGTCCGCCTGAGACCGTCCAACCGGGGTTGGTGTCCATGTTCCAGGAGTACTGTACGGTCGGACCACCGACGGCAAGAGTGACCGTACGGGTCGTGTTGCCCTCGCCGGTCGTCGTATTGGTGAAACTAACCGTGGAAGAGTACGTCCCGGCGCCGAGGCTGTTGGCGTTGGCGTTGATGGAAAGCGTGCAAGAAGTGGACGCGCCGCCCGCGAGCGCGCCCGACGGGTTAGACACACTCACCCACGTCTGGTTCGCGCTCACTGTGTAGTTGAACGAGCCTGTACCCAGGTTTTGGAGGGTGTAGGCGCTGCTGACCGGCGTAAACGGGCCGCCGACCGGACCTTCGGAGTCGAAGTTCGTCGTCGGCGAAACGCTCAACCCGGTCTGGAGCGCCGGGCAGTCCATATTGTGCGCGCCGAAGCCGTTGCAGATTTCCGTGCGGTGCGGCGTGCCATTGTTGATATTGCCGTCGTTGTCGTCGAGCGTCAGGAAGTCGATCGTGATCTGGGGGGTAATCTCGGTGCCGCTGTGCAGCAGAATCGAGTTAACCGTCAGATTCGACAGGATTTGCAGGTACGTGCTGGGGTTGGTGACAATCAACTCATTGCGTGTGCTCCAGACGCAGCCGGAGATGAGCTGGCCGCAGTCATGGATTTCGCCGCTGCAAGGATACTGGTAGCTGTTGACCGCGGTGCGGATGCCGGTGCTGCAATTGCCCGTGAAGCCATAGCCGCAAACGGGATCGTCGGCGATCAGCAGACCGACGCAGTCGCCCATACCTTCGCCGTACTGCCCCTGGCCGGAGCCCGCCATCGCCACCATGTGGTGGCCGTACTCATGGTGGACGATGTTGGACCAGGCCGTATTGGGGTAGCCGGAGCCGGAGCGGCAGAAGTTGATCGACGTGCCACTGTACCAGGCATTGCCGGGGCAGTAGCCGTCGGCGCGGTTGACGTAGACGGGGAAGTTCGTCTGCGTCGAAATGGTGGGGTAGCTCGGACTGTAGGTCAGGCAAAAGTCCCGCACAACATTGGACTGGATGTAGCCATTGACTTGCGCCCGAATGTACTCGCTGGTGTTGGCGGAATTGTGCATGAAGTCCGCGGGGCCCGGCGGTGTCACGGTCGCGGAGAGCGTCTCTTCGACCTGGTACACGTCGTCAACGTAGAAGTACGTGCCCGTCATGTACGACGACACGGTCACGGCCGACGTGCCGCCGTTCGGAATCGTGAAATTGCCGCTCGCGTCGCTATAGGCCGTGTTGCCGCCGGTGATCGTGACCCGCGCGTACGGCATGGCGGTCGCGGCCTCGTTGGCGCAGAAGTCGGCTTTGGGGCCGACCGACGCCATGCCGCTGACGTTCCCGGTCACGTCCGTGCGAATGACCTGATCTTCGCTGAACAGGATCTTGCCCGTGGCCGGCTCGATGATGAACAACCAGCGCGCAAAGTCGGGGCCGTCTTCGCTGCCGCGTTCCGCGTAGAAAAGGAAACCGACATGCGGCGCGCTGCCCTCACCCCAGTTGCCGGCGTAGATGACCGGCGTCGGCGTCGTGTAGAAGTCGAATTGCCCGGCCAGGTATCGCGCGGGACTGAAAGGCTGGGTCAGGAGCGCCGCGTTCGGCGTGAACCCGCCGACGTTCCGCACGGATGACGCCGCCAGCACGAGCGGAAAGTCCGCCTCGTTGCGGACCAGCAACCGCAGATCGGACCGGAACACCGGAATGCCGGCGATTTGCTGCGCATAACGCACCAGCAGGAACTTGAAGCCCCCCAACTCCGGCTCCCACATCAGCGGCTGAACCGGCCCCACCGTCGCATCCAGCCCCTCCGGCACGAGTTGGTCCACCGTCGCGCCGAACACCGCCGCGTGCCGCTGCACGAATTGCTCGGCGGTGTCCTCGGGGCTGCCGCCAAACGCCAGCGGCTGACCACCCACGCGGGTGACCTGCCCGGCGTGCTCGTAAACGATCGCTTGCGGGCACTCAGCCCGCAGGCCGGCGACCGCGGCCTGCACGGCGGGCGACGTTTCCGCCCAGAGCGTGTTCGGGAAAGCCAGTAGTGCCAGGGCACAGCAACAGAGTGAGAGCACCGATCGTTTCATTGCCGCCTCCAGAAACGTAGTGTTGTCCGACGGAACTGAGCCTGCATCTGCGGTTGCCGTGGAGGAGGGCCGCACAGCGCCTCCCACTCCCAGCGCGACAACCGCCGTCGCCGACCGCCGCAGAGAGGTGCCCGAGCGCCGCGGCCGGCACGTGATTCGTCGTTTATGATAGCGAGTCGCCCGGGCGGATGGAATACCTCGTTGGCAGCGCGCTGTGGGGGCCTGGCCGCGTCGGGCCAGTCGTTTGCGGCTGGCTGTCGGAAGTGCCACGGACCACAACAGGCACGCGCGGGCTGCTCACCGCTCGTCCAGCACGATCAGCCGCACCTCCGGCGGCTCCACGCGGACCGGCAGGACTTCTTCGCCACTCCGCAGCCCCGGGGCCGGCAGCACACACGCCCCCGGCCGCACGACGGCCAGATGATACGTGTGCCTGAACGTGCCAGCCCGCAGACGCGCGACGCTGTACACGAGGTCCGCCCCCTCCTCGTCCCGGCGACGACCGATCTCGTCCAGGACGCCGAACCCCGCTGCCCCGACACGGCACGTCGCTGGCAAGCCCTGTGACCACGTCAGCGGCGGCAAATCGAGCGCGGTCGTGAATTCCTCCTGAATCCGCAGATACTGCCCCGGCACCAACCGCGCGCCGGGGGCCAGCGCGAACCACTGCCAATGCCGATGCACGCCGTCCGCGGCCTCCTCTTCGACCGGCGTCCGAACCAACACCGTACGCCGCAGCACCCGCGGAGCATCCGGTGGGGCGGGCTCGGTTGGCAAAATCTCGCATACCCCGACGGAGACCTCCGTTCGATCGCAAGCTGTGATTTCAACCGCAACGTGACCGGTGCCGCCCGCAGTCGCCTCCACGTCGCCGCGCAGCCACACCGCCCGGCCGGGCGGCAGCGTGAGCGTGCGCCTTGCGCCCGGGCGACAGACTTCGCCGGCCGCCCCCACGATTTCCAGCGCCTCGGCGTGCAGGCCCGCGTCCAGTGTGACGTTCACCACGGCGTCAGTTTGCTCGGCGTAACCGTTTACGAGCCGCACCGCCAGCAGCGTCCGATCGCCGACCCGCAGCCGCGGCGGCAGGTCGACCTGGCAGAGCACGCCGCGCCGGGCGTCAAGCAGCAACGTGTCGGTGGTCACGAACCCGTCGGCGGTGCGGAGTCCGGCTACGAGTTGGTAGAGCCCCGGCTGCGCGGGCACCGGTACGGAGAGTATTCGTTCATCATTGAGCGCCATGCTCGTACACCAAAGCGTTTCGCCGATGCGCACCAGCTTGTCCAGTACATCCGCGTCGCCTGCCGACGCCGGCGCGCCCGGCGGCTGAAAGCGCGGTGGATGGGTGGCGTCGATGAGGCGCGCGATGAGCACAGCCTCACCGAGACCGCGTCGCTGCACGCGGACGGACGCCGTGCTGCCGGGCCACACGTCGGTGTGCGGCTCCGAAAGTTCTAGCGCCGGGGCTGCGAACCCGGCCTCTGACGCGGACGCGTTTCTCCCCGCCGCACATACGGGCCGCCGGTCCAGTTCCTCCACGTCACCGTGCCCCATGCGCAGCACGCGGACGTGCGCCCCCACTCCCATACTGGCGACCGGAACCTCGACGCGCATGCGCCCCGCGACCTCCGGCAAACTGACCGCGCCCAGCGGGTTGCGACCCGCGACCAGAACCAGTAGCGAACCCGGCACGCTGCCGGTCAAGTCCACGCCCACCGCGGCGCGCGAGCCCTCCCAGACGGCCTCACACCGCAGTGGGTGGGCAGGAGGGGTATCGCCGGGCGGCGCAGCGCGGACCGTGATGGTGCGCCGGGCTGCCGCCGCCCGCGCAACGTCCGCGCCCACCACCTCCGCCGCGACTTCGTAATCACCCGGCGACGGCGCGAACCAAGGTTCGCTTGTGCAGCCACCCTCAGCGATGGAAGTGGCCAGCCGCAGCGGCCCGCCGTCACGCGACACTTCCACGACCGGCAGCTCCGCGACCGGCAGCCCCCCCGGCGCAAACCAGCCGAGCTGAAAACGCGTTTCCGTCCCGACGACCGGCTCGTGCGGCACCGTCGAAAGCCAGAGGTGTGGCTGCTGGGGCGCCAGGAGAACGTGCGTTTGCCCCGTCCCCGTCCGCCCTTCCCAACTGGTGATGCTGGCCGAGACGTGAACCACCGCCGGCTCGTCCGGCGCGACGAGTTCCGCCAGCGGGATCGTGAACGGCAGCACGCCGCGCGCGTCGAGCGCACCACGATCGGCCAGCGACGCGCCCCACGTGGGCGCGCCTGGTCCGTCCGCGCCGGGCAATCGCAGGGCGCGGAGCGTTAACTCGACATGTGCGTCGACGGGGACAGTGCCCCACGGGTACTCCACGCGCAGCGTGCCGGCAAGCGTCGTCCGCGACGGCCAGAGCCACGGGGGAAGGTCGAACGTCACGCGAAACCGCGGGTCATCGGCGCGCGACACGTTGACCGCCGGCCGTGTGCCCAGCAGTTCCAAAACCTGTTCGTTGCGGCGCACGACGAAGCGAAGCTGCCGCCCGGCGGCGGCGGGCGGCACCGCGACTTCCGTCGCGAAGGCCCCGCCGCCGTCCAACGGAACACGCTGCTCCATCTGCACATGCTTGAGGGTGTCGGCCACTTCAAGCTGAACGTCAGTGGCCCCGTCCAGGTTCAGCGCCTCGCCGTCCGGCGGCACGAGCAAGCCGGCAATGGTGATGGTCTGTCCGACCACCGCCGTCGGTGGTCCGGCGGAGAGTGCGGCACGCGGGACCGCGCGGTCGGCGGGCGGGAGCTGCCCGCGACAAACCGCCAGGTGCTCGCCCGCCCGCACCAGGCAAACCCAGCCGCGCTCGCGGCTGAGCCGGGCTTCGTTGGGCAACGGAAAACTCGCCACGTCGTCCTTCAAGTCGCGCGTGACCGGAACGAACGACGAGTGCATCCAGAACTTGACGGTCAGTGGGGTGGGCCTCTGGCCCGCCACGACCGCCCACACGAGCACGCGTTCCGGCCCGACGAAGCACGTCGCCGCCACGTCGCTGACGGTAAGCAGCTTCTTGACCGACACCGTGCGACCGTCCGTGCCGACGCCGCGTGCGATGACAACGTAGGCTCCGGCCCCGGCCTGAAACTCCGGCGGCACCGGCTCGCGCTCTGAGCCCCACCACGCAAACGCGTCCTCCGACCGCGTGTTGAAGTCACGCGCGAACTGCACGCCACCGGCTTCGGCCAGGAACATGTCGTTGCCGCGCGTCCGCTGCGTGCTCAGCCACGCCTCCACATCCACGCTCCGCACCTCGAGGCTCACACGCGGCACACCCCGTGCCCGTACATGTGGTCGCACAAGCTGTCCGACCGGCGCCGCCGCCGGGAGATCCAGCTCGATCTTCGGCTGGACGAGTTCCGCTTGCCGCTGCGCAGCCCGCCACGCCTGCGCGCCGTGCCAGTCTCGCGCCACACGTTCCCAAAGCGCGGCGGCTTCCGCCGCACGTCCGCCGGCCTCGTACCATTCCGCCAGCCGGCTCGCGGCGGCGGCCCGCGTCGCAGTGAACTCCGACTTGGCCGCCAGCGGCACCAAAGCCGCCGCGCCCGCGTCGGAATCCAGCCCGCTGTCGAGCAAGAAGTTGCCGCGGACCAGCTCGTAGCGCTCGAGCGCGTCGTCGTTGTCAGGCAGGGCATCGATTTCTGGTCGAAGTGCGTCGATCTGCTGGCGTCGCGTATGCGCCGCCTCCTGCGGACTGCCGGGCATCCGCACGCCGAAGCTCGCGGGCGTCAGCTCCCATTCGCCGTGCCGGGCCCACGTGTCCGCCAATTCGACCAGCGTCGCCGCCTGGCGGGCTGGCAGCCCCGCGGCGGCGAAGCCGGCCACGGCCCGCGTCAGCGTGCGCAGGGCCTCCGTGGTTTCGTGCAGCGCGCTAAGGGCGTGGCCAATCGCGAGGTGGCACTCGGGCTCGTCCCACAGCGTGGGGTCTTGCTCCGCGAGTTGCGCGAGGCGCGTCCGGCCTTCCTGCATATCCGCGCGGGCCGGGCTGTAGAGCAGGCACAGCGTGTCAATGACCTCGGCGTCGAGCCGCCACGGGCCGTCGCCAGACCGTGCCCGTAGCGCGTGGCACTGCTGGCGGGCAGCTTCGTACTCCCCGGTACGATAGGCGGCGAGCGCCCCGGCGATTTCCGCGGACCATTGCCGAACGGCGGTCGCGGGACCACTCTGTGCCGTCGCGACGCACACCATCGTTGGGGCGAGCAGGCTGCCTATCAGAACCCCGCACGCCAGTGCGCGGGCCGGCCCGCCACTGGCGTGGCGGGTTCTGTTGCTCAGTCTGAGGCGAGTACGACCAGAATCAGCACAGTGCTTCAAGCGGATGCTCCAGCGCGCGCCCGTCAGCGGGCGCGGACGAAGCATTCTCGCGGAACGCCCCCCTGCGCGGCCAGTGGCCCGAGGTCGGCCAGGAAACGATGGGCGTCGGTGTAGTAGCCCGCGGTGGCCGCCAGCGCCGGCAGGCGGGCCTGCCAGTAGGCGTTGAACCGCGCCATCACCAGCTCGCGGACATATTTGGCCAACATGCTCGCCAGGGCCACCGGCAAGTGCTTGCGATCGGCGTCCACCGCAAACTCAATATGCCAGTCGCTGTCGGCGGACGCCAGACGGTACGCGCTGCGCGGCTCCGATTCGTCCACCACGTGGACGTGCCGGTCGGGAAACGCCGGCATCAGCCACGTGCGGTAGTGCGCCCGCCCCCCGAGCCGATCGACGAACACGTGCAGGTCCTGCGTGCCGGTCTGCCGGCCGGCCCACGCGATCAGCCGCAGCACCGCTTCGACCACTACCGCGGCCTTGTTGTGCGTCTGCGCGACCCGGCGATTGAACGCGTCTTCGGTCAGCACCTCGACCCGCAGGCCGCAGCAGGTCAGTCCGGTCGCGCTCATCGTCGCCGCCAGCCGCGCCGCGGCCCCCTCGTACGCCGAGCGGGCCGTGTCGTGCGGCAGCGCGGCTGTGAGGTTGTGATACCACGGACACGCGCTCGCCAAGTGGTCAGAGAAGCCGAGGGCGGTGCAGAAGGCGCCTTCCGTTTCGCAGGTCACGCCCGCGACCCGCGCGAACGCGAGCACGCTGCGTTCAAGCGAGGTAAGCCCGCGCTTGCGGTCGAAGACGGCTTTCGAGTCGTCCACCGGCAGCCGGCTGTCGCTCCGTCCGCCGGCACGGACGACGGCTGCGCCCAGCGTCGCCCACCAATCAGCGGTCAGCAGCCGCGGCGGAACCCGCCAGAGCGTCGCCCCGATGACCAGCGGTCCGAGCACCGGACCGTAGCCCGCTTCATCGATGCCGACTACCAGTGGCACGTCACCACCCGATCACGTAGAAGACGATCGTGAAGACGCAGTCGGCGCCGATCAGGCAGACGATGCTCTTGACCACGGTGGTCGTCGTCGCCCGGCCGACGCCTTCGGCCCCGCCGACGACGCTCAGACCCTCGTAGCACGCCAAGCCGGAGATGATCGCGCCGAACACGCCGGCCTTGAGCAGCCCGGCGTAGTAATCGTGGAGCGTCAAGGCGGCCCGCGTCGCCTCGAGGTACGCCGACGGGTTGATGTGCAGCACGAACGTCGCGGTCAGCAGCCCGCCGAGCACGCCCATCACGTCCGCCAGCACCGTCAGGCCGACCAGCATGACGGTCGTCGCAACCACGCGCGGCACGACCAGAAAGCGGATCGGCTCCAGGGCGTGCGCCCGCAGCGCCTTGATTTCCTCCCCCTCGACCATCGCCCCCAGCTCCGCGGCGATGGAAGCGCCGGCGAACCCGCTCAGGATCACGGCGCTGATGAGCGCCCCCAGCTCGCGGAAGCACGCAATCGCGACCACGTCGGCCACGCGCTCGATCTGGCCGTACGTCTCCAGCGTTGGAGCCAGATTGAGCGCCAGAATAATCCCGATAAAGACCTGGACCAGGATGATGATGGGCAGGCTTCGCACCCCCACGCGGACCGCCTGTTGCACGAGCGCCGCGCCGCGCACACGGTGTGGACCGCCGCGCCACGCCCAAGCCAGCCGTTGCCCAACGGACACGAACAGCCGCACGACCCCGCCCACATACAGGACCGTACGCCGCAGTGCCCGCCCGGCGTTCGCAATCAGCGCCCCCAGTGCTTCCACCGGCGCGCGTGCGAACTCACTCATGGCGGCGGGCCTTCATCGCCGGCGTCGGCGATGTTAAAGAAGTCCGCCAGGTGTGTGATCTCGAGCAGGCTTCGCACCCGCGGCTGAAGCCCGACGAGCACCAGCGCGCGCCGGTCCTGCTCGAGCCGGCGCTTCACGTACACCAACGTGCCGACGCCGGACGAGTCCATGTACGCCACGTCGGAGAGATCCACGCGCACCGGGCCGACCTCGTGCTCCGCCATCCGGAGCAGCAAATCGCGCAGCCGGGGTGCGTTGTTCAGGTTCACTTCTCCCCGCACACGCAGCACGAGCTGCCCGTTGACCCGCACCGTATCGGCCTGAAGATGTGGCAAAGTACTCATGTCCGACGTTTGCTTGGCTGGCTCGGGCGGCGACCCGCATGCGCATTCTGGCCAGAGCCGCGCCAACCCGCCACTCGCGCGTCGCCGCCCTGGGGCCTCAGCGGGTTATCGACCGGCCGCGGGGCCGCGCTCAGCATCCGGCTGGCCCGCCACTGACGCCTCGGGCACTGGTTCCACGGCAGTTGCCCGCCCGAATCTCATTCCATCTCGCAACGCCTCACGCCAGCGTTCGACGGCCGGAGCGCGCTTGGCGGGTCCGTCATAGTGGCGATAGCCGAAATCCTCTCCGCAGAGCCGCCGCAGAGCGAGGATCGCATACATTCGCACGGCTCGGTCGGGGTCATCCAGCAAGTCCACGAGCTTGTGGACGGCCTCCGCGTCGCCGCCCTCGGCCAGCCGGACAGTCGCTTCCGCCCGCTCCAGCGGGTTGGTGGACCGCAGCCGTTGGCGGTCCGCCGCGTGGTTAGCGCAGCCCACACCCAGCGCGGCGGCGCAGGCGACGATCAGCGCGCAAACCCTGCCCAGACCGCGTCTCCGGCACATCGTGGGCATTATAACAGTGACCGGCCCTCCCAAGTCAGTGCGGCGAATGCTCGGTCACCAGCCATAGGCCAAACAGCCGGCTTCGTTCACGAATGTGTGGCTTGTGTAAGGTAATTTCTTACATTCCCTTACAGGTTATAAGTCATTGCATTGAAAGAACATAAGGAATCCATCATTCTGAGTCCGGCTTTGGCCCTTTCATCCTGCCGAACACGTGGTATCTTATTTCGTATCGGATAGGTGCAGTTTGTGAATGCGACGAAATGACCTGCGAGGTCAAGCATGTATCGGAATCAGCAATGAATCGGTGCTGTTTGTATCTTGCAGCGGTGTGACCCGTACCAGGAGGTGGCCGGTCCTCTGAGGACTGGTCGCCGCCGAGCAAGCCACGGTTGACCGCGGAATCGGCTGGCGTCCGCCGTGGCGCAGAATAAGGCGAGCTACCATGGCCACGATCCCCGTTCCCGAAGTGAAAAGCGCGCTGCGGCGAATCACGCCGGGGGTCCACGTTCCTTCGACCAGCGTTCTGGAGCGTCTTTCTTTGGCGGACCGTGAGCTGCTGCGCAAGCGGCTGACGGAGCCGGCGGAGTGCATCTTCCATCCGTGCTTTCGCCGCGCCACGATGCCCACGGCGCCAACGCTCGCGACGACACATGCGCCCGTGCCGTCGTGGGAACACGCCGTCGAACCCGGTGTGGACACCGTGCGCGAACCTCCCCTGACTGTCGTGCTGACGGCGACCGAGGAACGCGCGCTGTTCCTGCGGTTCAACTACTGCCGTTATCGTGCGATGCGCATTCTGAAGAAGTACGCCGGGCGGCGCCTCAGCGGCGGGGCGACCAGCGAGCTGCTCAGTTGGGACCGGCTGGCCCAACAGACCCGCAGTGACATCCTGCGGGCCAATACCTCCCTGGTGCTGGCGATGGCCCGCCGGTCGCGCAATAGCGGCGTCGAGCTCGGCGAGCTGATCAGCGAGGGGAACCTCGCGTTGCTGCGCTGCGTGGACAAGTTCGACGCGGCCCGCGGCTTCAAGTTCAGCACCTACGCCTGTCGGGCGATTCTGGCGAGCTTCTCCCGGACGGCCGCGAAGGCCGCCCGGCTGCGGGCGCAGTTCCCAACGCCCTTCGATCCCGCGCTTGAACGGAGCGACTATCTCGAAACGCGCCGCGAACGCACCGAACGAGAATGCGTGGAGGAGCTGAAGCACATCCTGTTTGACAACAGCGCCGCGCTCACGAACGTCGAACGCCGCGTCCTCAATGCCCGTTTCTCGCTCGATCAGCGCTCGGTAAAGCCGGGCGTTCGCCGCCGGACGCTGGATCAGGTCGGCGACCTGCTCGGCGTGAGCAAAGAGCGCGTCCGGCAGATCCAGAACCAAGCCATGATCAAGCTCCGGGCCGTGCTTGAAGATCGGCTGCTGGCTGCGTCGTAGCCGACTGACCGGCTGGTTATCCGGACCTTTCTTGTTGTACTGGCGACGTGGGGCCTGTCGGGCTCGCGGGTGAGGCCACCGCGAGCCCGCTCTCTTGCGGCGTGCGATTCGGCGGGCGCACGCGCCGCGGGCATGGGGATTCCCCGCGAGCGTCTTGCAGCCGATCCGTCGGCCGGTCGATAACTCGGTTGCGGTCCGGCCGAACGTTCGGCGGACCGGCGCGCTGACTCCCCGCGGCCGACAGGCGTCCGCGGCGAGACGGCCAACGGAGCAACACCATGAAGACTGGGTGGACGATTGGCAAACGGCTCACCGCCGGTTTCTGCGTGGTCGGAGGCATCACTCTGGTGCTGGGGCTGTCTGGCTACTACGGGGCCGCTACGACCGCGCAGGACTTTACTGAGGTCGTCGACGGTCGGGTTCCCGCGGTCGAGGTCGCCTTGACGCTGCAACGCACGGCGGCGGCGGTGCGGGCCACGCAGCAAGCGCTGGTCACCACACAGCTCCAGCACGAGGCGCGGCAGGGCGCGTACCAGGAGATAGCGGACGCACGTGCGCACTCGGACGCCGCGTGTCAGAAGTATGAGTCGCTGACGCAAGCCGCGGTCGGCGGCGACCTCTGGCCGCGTGTCACCGACGCCTGGCGGACCTGGTGGGCCGAGAACGACAAGTTCTTCGCGTTATGTCGGCAGGTCGATGAGCGCGGCGTGCCCGAACCGGTGGAGTTGAAGCGTCTCTTGGAGGTCTTCCGAGGCGACCATCACAAGGCGCGCGCCAGGGTGTTGACCATGGTGCATACGCACGAGGTCTTTGACGGTGGCACGGATCCGACGCTGTGCAACTTCGGCAAGTGGTCGGCTGACTATAGCGTTCCGAATCCGCAGGTCATGGCCGCGGTGCATAGCGCGCTCGACACGCATCGGGACTTCCATCGGGCCGTCGCCAGCGCCAAACAGAGTGTGTCCGATGGGCAATACGAAGCGGCGCTGGAATTCGCCGTGCGGCAGGTGAATCCGCTTGCCGAGACCGTGCTCGCCAACTTCGACCGCATTCAGCAGGAAGCGGAAGGGGCCTTGACAGCCTTTGAGCAGGCCGCGGCCCAATTGGCCGGGCCTTGCCAAGCGACCCGCACGGAAGTGGACGTGCTCCTCGACAAACTCGTCGCTGCTAATCAGGCGGAGGCCCGCGCGCACGCCGCCGCCGCGCAGGCCAGCGGCCGGGCGATGACGCGCGTGGCCCTGGCGGCCATGCTGGCCGGCGTCGCCGCGGCGCTGGCGCTGGGCTGGTCTCTGACGCGCCGCCTCAACCGAACGCTGAATCACCAGGCCCTGCAACTGAGCGAAGGCGCGGAGCAGGTCGGCAGCGCGGCGGCCCAAGTCGCCGCGGCATCACAGCAGCTCGCCGAAGGCGCCAGCACGCAAGCTTCGTCGCTCGAGGAAACGAGCAGCGCGCTGGAGGAGATGGCTGCGATGGCCCGCAGCAGTGCCGAGAGCGCCCGCAGCGCCAGCGACTTGGCTGCGCAGGCCCACCAAAGCGCCAGCGCCGGCGAGCAGACCGTGGCGCGGCTCAACGCCGCGATGGACGCGATCAACGACTCCGCCGCCCAGATCAGCAAGATCATCAAGGTCATCGAGGAAATCGCGTTCCAGACCAACCTGCTGGCGCTCAACGCCGCCGTCGAGGCGGCCCGCGCCGGCGAACACGGCCGGGGGTTTGCAGTCGTGGCCGAGGAAGTCCGCAACCTCGCGCAACGCTGCGCGGAGGCCGCCCGCGGCACGACCAACCTGATTGAAGACTCGGTCGTGCGGGCCCGCGACGGCACCGCGGCCGCCGGCACCGCCGCCGAGGCTCTTCAGGTCATCGTTGGCCACGTCGTCCAGGTGGCGGAACTGCTCAACGGCATCCGGCGCTCCGCTGACGAGCAGGCCCAGGGCGTGGAGCAGATCAACCTCGCGGTCGCGCAGATGGACAAGGTGACGCAACAGAATGCCGCCGGCGCCGAGGAATCCGCCTCCGCCGCCGAGGAGCTGCACGCCCAGTCGCAGACGCTGCGGGCCGTGGTGAACGAGCTTCTGGCACTGGTCCGCGGCCAGACCGGCGGCAACGGCCGCGTGCCGACGCCGCCCGCCGCGTCGCCGAAGCAAGCCCCGCAGGTCGTCCGAACCCGCAGCAGCGTACCGCAGCGGCCCGCCGACGGCGGCGACGGACGCGCGGACGAGTTTGGCAGCCTGTCCGATTTCTAGTGTCGGCCGGTCACCACATTGATCGAACGCCCGCTCACCACGCAGCCATAGCCCGCGCTTTGCGCCGCCGCTACCATCCCGCGCGATGGAGCGCAGCTTCAAGCTCGTCCTGGCGTACGACGGGACCGATTTCCACGGCTGGCAACGGCAGTCCGGCGTACGCAGCGTGCAGCAGGACTTGGAGGCCACCCTCCAGCGCATCCTGCGGCATCCCGTGACCGTGGCCGGGGCCAGCCGCACCGACACGGGCGTCCACGCCCGCGGGCAGGTGGCCTGCTTTCGCAGCCACGTCGCGTGGCCCGTCGAGAACCTGCGGCGTGCTTTGGCGCACCGTCTGCCGGAGGACATGGCGTTGGTGACCCTCACCGAAGCACCGGCGGGGTTTCAGCCGGCCCGCGACGCGCAGACCAAGTTGTACCGCTACCGCATCTTCAACAGCGAGCGCCGGCCGGTGACCAACCTCGCACAGCGGTACGCCTGGCACGTCTGGTATCCGCTGGACCTCGCGCGGCTGCACGCCGCCGGGGCGCTGCTCGTCGGCACGCACGATTTCGCGGGCTTTGCCGGGCAAGGCAGCCCCCGCGCGAACACGATCCGGAGTGTGACGCAGGTCGTCGCCCGGCGCATGGACGACGAAGTTGTCATCGAGGTCGAGGGCGACGGTTTCCTCTACCATCAGGTGCGAAACATGGTCGGCACGCTGGTCGAGATCGGCCGCGGCCATTGGCCGCCGGAGCGGGTGTCAGAGATTCTCAGCGCGTGCGATCGCCGCCTGGCGGGCCGCACCGCTCCGCCGCAGGGCCTGTGCCTGGAGTGGGTGCGGTATGCGGAGTAGCGCCGTTGTTCAAAACCGAGCCGCGAGCGCAAGCGAGCGATCCGCATTCCGAGCCGCGAGCGCAAGCGAGCGATCCGCGCAGCGCGTCGGACCGCCGGCCAGTGTGCCCACCCGCAGCGCGGATCGCTCGCTTGCGCTCGCGGCTCGGATCGATGTCACGCGCCACGGAGCCGCACGATGGAGCTAACCGGCACGGTCGCCCTCGTCACCGGCGCCGCGCACCGCGTCGGACGCGCTATCGCCGTGCGACTCGCCCGCGCGGGCTGCGGCGTGGCGGTGCATTACCGCCAGTCCGCCGCGGAAGCGGACGAAACGGCGGCGCTGTGCCGCGCGGCGGGCGGCCCGGCGGCAACATTTTCCGCGGACCTCGGTGAACCCGCGGCACCGCCGGAACTGATCGCACGCGTACTCGAGCATTTCGGCCGCCTCGACATTCTGATTAACAACGCGTCGGTTTTCGAGCCGATGACGCTGGACCAGTTCACGCTGACCGACTGGGAGCGCACGCTGCGCATCAACCTGACCGCGCCGCTGCAACTCACGTTCGCCGCGCGCGCGGCCTTGCGTGCGGCCCAGGGCC
>CAYMXT010000019.1:0-12572 GCA_964394415.1 uncultured Planctomycetales bacterium | reverse complement strand
TCATCAACCTCTGCGATTCCGCGACCGCCCGCGCCTGTCCGGACCACTTGGCGTACATGGTATCCAAGGGCGCGCTCGAAACGTTGACCCGCACGCTCGCCCGCGCCCTCGCGCCCGAGGTCAACGTCGTGGGCCTCGCGCCCGGCGTGGCGGCGTGGCCGCAGCACTATGACCAGGCCACGCGCGACCGCTTGACCGCGAGGATCCCGCTCCGCCGGGCGGGCACGCCGGACGACGTGGCGGCGGCGGTTGAGTTTTTGCTGCGCGACGGCGATTACATCACCGGGGTGATCCTGCCCATCGACGGGGGCCGGCACCTGACGTGAATCGAGGTGCGGCCGTCGCTGCTGAAGTGGCTGAGGAAAACCCGAACGTAATCGTGCGGGGAGCATGGGCCTCCGGCCCGTGTTCAGTTCCGCTCGCACGGGCCGGAGGCCCATGCTCCCCAATCCGACACGTCTGAGTGCTTGCGAGTCACCACGCTACGGCCGGATGCCCGTGGACTGCCCCAGCGTCGTGAACCGCTTCGAGCCGAGCGTCCACTCGGGGATCCCCTCGGGCCACAGCGAGAACGAAATCCCGAACTCGTCGTCCAGGTTCGTGTACTCGAAGTTGATGCCGACGTACCAGCGTGGCAGCTTGCGCACGTACGAGACCGTTACCTCGCCCACGCGGCCGGTATCCACGTCCCACCAACCGCGAAACGCCGTGAAGTGCTTCTCCGTCAGCTTGTAATTCCACCCGCCACCGACGTAGTTCAGGTCCACGTCGCCGGCGTAGCGCGTCCCGAGCACGTACGCCAGCCGCGGGTCGCGCTCGACCGCGATCGCAACGTTGTGCTGGTCGAACTTCGTGTCATCCAGGTCGAAGTTGAAGTCGTACAGAAAGCTCGTGCTGTCGCTCAGCCGGTACTGCGCATCCAGCGCCGCGTAGTTCCGCGTCCGGCTGTTCTCCGGCCGCAGCGGGTTCGCGTACCCACTCGATTCTTCCCGCCGGCCGACGGTGTTGCCGAACAAGCCCATCTCCATGTTCAGCGTCAGCAGATCGACCGTCCGCTGCCGCCCTTCCGGCCCGCGCTTCGTCTGCCACGTCTGCCGCACCCCCGCCGTGAAGCCGTAGAACCCGTCGATCGTCTCGATGCCATAATCGAACGGCGTCAGGTATTCGCTGCGGACGTTGCTGTGCCCCAGCCACAGCGCGAAATCCGGCTTGATGATGTGCCGGATGCGGTGGATGTCGAGCAGCTCGGAATTGAACCCGTCGTACACGCGGCTGAACGAAGTCGAGCCGCGCACGCCATACGTCGCCAAGCCGCGATATACCGCCCCCGGATCGCGCGGCTGCCCGTCCCAGTAACTGCCGCGGATCGACGCAAACGGCACGACGTTCACCGCCCCCACCTTGAGCGGCAGCTCCGCTTCCTCGCGGACGTCGCCGCGGTTCGTCAGGTCGCTTTCCTTGTCATTGCGGCGGAACAGGTCGAACGGTCGGCGATCGTCTGGCAAGTAACGCACGATTCCGTACCGCGACTCGTGGTAGAGGACGACCGGGTCGAACCAGGTGTCGCCGATCCGGCGGTACGTGGCCTCCGGCATATGTTCGGTTTGCGTGACGAAGTCCAGCAGCCGCCAGTTGGCCAGGAACGTGACGGCCTGGTTGCCCTTCGCCCGCTTGAGGTACAGGGCGGTTTCCTGCTCCTTGCCCTCAAACCACTCGCGCTTTTCCCACTCCTCGAGGTAGTTCGCGTCGCTCGCGTAAGCGGCCTCGATCGTCGCCTCCCAACTGTCCGGCAGATAGTGCCGATGTCGCCAGAGCGCCCGCCCGCGCATCTCGGTGCTCGGCTCCTCTTCGTCCTTGCGGGCGGCACCGAGCTTGTCACGGCCCTGGTCGTTGATGAAATACGTCCGCAGCAGGCCGTAGTAGTTCTCGCGCTCGTAATCCACGTCGATCCCGACGCCCGGGCCACGCTTAGAGAAGTAGTCCATCCGCAGCGTCGCGTCCACGCCCTCCGGCGGCACGACGCCCAGCAGGTTGAACAGGTGCCAGCGCGTCTCGGTCTCGAAACCGCGCCGCCCGCTGTAGCCGCTGCTGAAGCTCCGCAGCAGGGTCTCGCTGCTTTCGAGCCGGCCCTTGCTGTACGGCCACCACAGCAGCGGCACGCCCTCGACGTTCAGCGTCGAGCTGCGCAGCTCGTACGCGCCGCTCACCGGCCCCGTCGCACGCCCCTCCGCGTCCCGCCGCGTCAGATCGCGGACGTACACCCGGTCCGCCCCCACATGGTAGCTCGGCGTGTAGAACTCGCTCGTCGTCACCAGCGCGTGGTCCGCGGCGAATTCCTTGGCCGAAAGCTGCCGGATTTCCGCCGCCCGCACGTACAACGGAATCTCGCGTTGCGGCACGTCGGCCCGGAACACGGCGTCGAGGATCAGCGCCCGATCGCGCTCAAAGTCGTAGTACAACCGATGGGCACGCACGAAGCGGTTGCCCAGCGACAGCACGACGTCGCCCTCGAGATACACCGCCCGCACGCGGGACTGCTCGCCGGACCCGCCCAAACCCAGCACCGCTTCCGCGTCCGACGCTGGCTCCGCACCCGGCGCACGCGGCTGTGTCGGCTCCGCCGGGGGTTCCGGCCGGCGCTGCTCGCCGCTCAGCTCCTCCCCGAACACCGCCGCGGCGCTATCGCGCGCGGGGAAGACGACCGCGTTGTCCGCCCGAATCTCCAGCATCGCGGCGTCGGGCCCGCCGGCCTGCGAGAAGTAAACCCCCCCGGTCGAGACGAACACCGGCTCGCCGTCCGCGGTTTCCGCCGGCTCGATGTTCGGCAGCTTGTACCGCACCACCCGCAGCGGCTTGGCGGCTTCCTTGGCCTCGGCCCCCGGATGCACGACCTCCGCCGCCCCCGGCAGCCCCGGCTCCCCGCTCTCGAGCAGCAGCTTGTCGCGCAGGGCCTGCTGATACAGCGGCGAATCGGTCATGTCATACGCGGCGTGGGCGTCCTGGTGGCGGGTGATCTGCCCGAACGTGCGCAGCCCGCGCACAAGTAGGACGTTGTCCTCCGTCACGGTGCCCGCCGCTTCATGGACCTCCGCCTCCTCCGACAGGTAGACCGTCAGGGCAAAGTACTTCCGCGGCTGCTTGTCCGTGCTTAGTCCAGACTCGATCCAGACGACCGCGTTGTGGGCGGCCATCCAGCGTTGGCCCATCGCCAGGCGGAAGCCGCCGTTGAACATGAGCACCAGGCCGCGGTCGTCGCTCCACTCGCGGACCCACCGCCCGCGCAGCTCGATGTTCTGCGAGCTAATCGAGCTAGGCAGCAGCGGCTCGTCGCTGAAGTCGTATTGCGGATCAGCCCGCGCCGTGCAGAGTGCGACGACCAGGAGCGCACTGACCCGCGCCGCGATTCGCGCGTGCGGCCACACGGCGTGGGTCACCCGCGGATTGAGAAGATTGCCAGACCGCACCAGGCACTCACAGAGTGATTCGCAAGACCCAACTCACTGCGGGCATTATCGGCCCGCGTGCGGCGGGGTCAATGGTGCTTGGCCGATCTGAGGAACCGCCAAGTCGCCAAGAACCGCCAAGCTCGCCAAAAAGAAGCGAGAATGCGCTAGTTTGCCCGGGACAACTGGCCAGCGGCCGCGGCGGCGGAAGTTCGCGACCGCGGGTCGCAGGGCGACCCGCGCGGACTCCGCGATGTCTCTATTGATTCCCTGACGTCCTTGGCGGCCCTTGGCATCTTGGCGGTTAAGCGGCGGGCCAACTACGCAGTGCAATCAGTCGGTCTCGCATCGCGTGCGCCGCGGCGGTATCCTAGCCGTCTTTCGCCCGCCCCCCGCGCGAGCCTGGATGACCTGATGCAACGTGAAGCGCAGCACTCCTGCGGATTGTTCGGCCTCGCCAACCACCCCGACGCCGCCCAGCTCACCTACCTGGGGCTCTACGCCCAGCAACACCGCGGCCAGGAATCGGCCGGCATCTGCACCGCCAACGGCCACGCCATCGCCCGGACTGCGGGCCTCGGCCGGGTCACCGACGCCATCAACCAGCGCAACCTCGACCAGCTCGCCAATCCGCTCGCCATCGGCCACGTCCGCTATTCGACGACCGGCTCGTGCCACGAATCCAACATCCAGCCGCTGCTGGTGAGCTGCTCGATCGGCCAGGTCGCGGTCTGCCACAACGGCAACCTCGTCAACGCCGCCGAAATCCGCCGCGAATACGAGCAGGACGGCCACATCTTCGTCACGACCTCCGACACCGAGGTCATCCTGCACATGCTCGCCGACCGGCGTTTCGCCGAGCGGCCGGACCCGCTCGCCGCCGTGCTGCGGCACCTGTGCGGGTCGTACTGCCTGCTACTGCTGTTCCCCGACCGGATCGAGGCGGTGCGCGACCCGACCGGCAACCGGCCGCTGTGTCTGGGCCGGCTCGGCGACGCCTGGGTCGTCGCCAGCGAAACCTGCGCGCTCGACATCATCGACGCCGAGTACATCCGCGACGTGCAACCCGGCGAGATCGTGACGCTCACCGCTGCGGGGATGCAGTCCCGGCAGTTTGAGGCCGCCGGCACGCCGCGGCACGCCCAGTGCATCTTCGAATACGTCTACTTTGCCGACCCATCCAGCTTCATCTTCGGCGAGAACGTGCATTTCGTGCGCCGGCAGATGGGCCGGGCCTTGGCCCGCGAAGCCCCCGCGGACGCGGACCTCGTCATCGCGGTGCCGAACTGTGCCCGCTGCGCCGCGCTCGGCTACCACGAGGAATCGGGCATCCCGATCGGCCGGGGGTTCACGACGAACCACTACATCGGCCGCTCGTTCATTCAACCGACGCAGACGATTCGCGACCTGACGGTGCGGCTGAAGCTCAACCCGATCAAGGGCAGCGTCGCGGGCCGGCGGCTGGTCGTCGTCGAGGATTCGGTCGTCCGCGGCACGACGACGCGCGGAAAGATGCAATCGCTGCGGGCCGCCGGGGCGAAGGAAATCCACCTGCGGGTGGCCAGCCCGCCGATCCGGCACCCGTGCTACTACGGCATCGATTTCCCCAGCCGCGCGGAACTCATCGCGAACGAGCGGACTGTGCCGGAGATTCGCGACTACCTGGGCGTGGATTCGCTCGCGTACCTTTCGCGGGAAGGGATGCTCGCCGCGGCGCAGTCTTCCGGCGACCGCTTCTGCCACGCCTGTTTCAGCGGGGACTACCCCATTCCCATCGACCCGACGTTTCAGAAAGACGTCTTCGAGCGGAACCAACTGCGGCTCTTTGACGCCGGCGGCAAGCTGCGACTGCCCGTCCGGTAGCCACGTCACCCTCAAACACCTGAAACCGGGGAGCCGAAACCAAGCGGCAGCGGGCTCCGGACGGCCGTTGTTGCGCGGCGGCTGTCATGCATCGGTGCTTCCTGGACTATACTGTAGAAGTTTCGGACGTTGTGCCCGTTCACTTCATGGTCAGTTGTCAGCCCAGCTTCGACACGCGGCTGGTGCCGCTCGGCCGGCGTGGCTTCACGCTGATCGAGCTGCTCGTCGTTATCGCGGTCATCGCGCTGCTGATTGCGATCCTGCTGCCGACGCTCGGGGCGGCGCGCGAGACCGGCCGCCGGGCACGCTGTCTGTCAAACCTGCACCAGATCGCGGTCGCCTGGAACATGTACCTCGACCACGAATCGCCGAGCGTGTTTCCCCGCAACCTCGGCAACATCCAGTGGTTCTACGGCGGCAAGATGCACACGGCGACGAATCTGCCGGTCGCGAAGATCCGCCCGCTCAACCGCTACCTGGGGCACGACCCCCGCGACAACGCGGTCGCGGAGATTTTCCGCTGCCCTTCCGACCGCGGCTTTCGCTACGTGGGCGGGCCGGAGGAATGGGAGCAGCCGAGCACCTACGACTACTACGGCAACAGTTACCCGGCGAACGGCCGGCTATTCGCCACGCCGCTGCTGCGCTACCCGGCCATCCGGCGGGTGGACGTGCGGCTGCCGCCGGCGATTGTCATCATGGTCGGGGACCAGCAGCACTTCTCACCGGGCGGTTTGAACATCCGCGCCCCGTGGCACGATCCCGAGTGTCTGAAGATGAACATCGGCTTCATGGACGGACACGCCGCGTTCGTGAAGTTCCTGCTGGATGTCGAGCAGACATCGTATTACAGCCACGAGCTGGATTGGCTCGATCCCAACGACCCGCACGACTTGTGACTCATCCGAACCCCGGACGCGATTTTGGGGCCAACCGGGGCCGGGGTGCATCCCGCGCGCCGCGACCCTGAATCACCGTGCGCGATTCGGCAGCGCAGGTCCGAGCCGACCGCGCGAGCGGTCGCAAGTATGTCCCCGAGCTGGCGCGCGCGGCTCGGACAGGCGCCGCCCATGCGCGCACGTTGATTTGGTGTAGTGACTCAGGATCACCGCAGCGTATCTGGGTGGGGAGCATGGGCCTCCGGCCCGTGCGAATCCCGGCGCACCGGGACACGGGCCGGAGGCCCATGCTCCCCAGACGATGCGATTATTGTGAGGCACTACACCAGCGGTCAAGCGCCGGCACGACCACCGCACCGGGCGCGTCGCGACACGCCAACAGCAACGCCAGGGACTGCTCCGCCCAGGTGTGCGCCGTGGCACGGGTGACCAGGGCACAGAGGCGCGCGTGGCAGTGTCCCCCCCCCCGACCCCGCGCGGCCTCGGCCAAAGCAACCCGCCGCGATCGGCGGCGCCGCGACCGGCCCCGCGCCACACATGACTGCCGCTTACGGCGCGCTTGCCTCCGCGTGTTCCTCGTCCGCTTCCGCCGGCACCGGGTTACGCTCGTGCGTCCCCAGCTCGTCGGCGGTGCCCTCGGTCGGTCCCTTCGGCAGCACACCGGACAGGAACAACTGCACGTCGGCCAGGTCGATGAAGCCGTCGCCGTTCAGGTCGGCCCGCCAGGCGCCCGCCACGCCGCGCGCCTGCATCGCGGCCACGCTGATCGACTCGCGCGGCGGCTGCGCGAAGGGCGGCGCGGCCCCGCACTCCGCAGCGCCGACCATCAGGAAGTTGTTCGAGATCGCGGCGTAGTCGGAAGCGTCCAACACGCCGTCGCCGTTCGCGTCCGCGTGTATTCCAACCGGCGGTGCGTAGCTGCACGGGGTATCGCCGTCACAGATGAGATCGCCGTTACTGTCGTAGCAGGTGCCCCACTGGGCGATGTACACCCCGAAGTCGACGATGTCGATCAAGTTGTCATCGTGGAAGTCGGCGGTGACGAGTTCAGCGGCGCCGGTAAAGTTAGCGACGTACTGCCCGCTGGAGATGCCCGGCGTCACCCTGGTCCGCAGCGTGTGCAGCCCGTCTTCCGCCGTCACGCAATCATACAGGCCGCAGGGCACGCCGTCGGTACCGGCGAACACGACGTCGAGGGCCTGCCCCAGACCATCGAAGGCCAGATCCTTGTCGACCACGACGGGCGCGCCGCTGCCCTTGAACGTGAACCGGATGCAGCGCGTCACGGCCGTGCTCAGGCCCTGCATGGTCACGCTGGCCTGGAAGTCGTTGAAGGCCAGCACATTGACCGTCTGCGTGTCGCTGCCCGGATTGCCGTAGGCATCCACCGTCGACCAGGTGATGGTCGTCGTGCCGCTCGGATACGGATCCGTCAGCGGCAGGCTGTCGCTGCGTGTGCCCGCGAACACGAACGGGTAGTCCGGCACGCAAAGATCGGTGGCCGTCGGCGTACCCGTATCAAGCAGCGCGGTGCAGTAGCCGGCGTCGGCGCTGACCGCGATGTCGTCCGGCGCCGTTACGACCGGCGGCGTGGTATCTTCGACGGTGACGCCGGTTGGGCAGATGGTTTGGCCATTGAAGTTGCCGTCGTCCACGAGAAGCTGCAAGTCGTGAACACCGGGAGAGTAGGTGTAGGTCAGCGTAGAGTATGCGCTGGTCATGCTGGCGCCGCCGCCGGGCACCTGGTCCACCTGCACGACCTGACTATCGACGCTCCAGGTGACGGTGAGCGGGTCGCCGTCCACGTCGGTCACGTGGACGGTGTGTACGGCCTGCGTCCCGGCCGGACCGGCGCATTCCAGCACGGCGGCGGCGGGGCAGTCCACGGCAGGCGCGTGGTTGGGGGCGTAGGCGAACTTAACGTCCGGGTCTGTCCCATTGTCGTCGATGTAGAGGATCGCTGGACGGTTGTTGTGGTCGATGGCCAGGTGGATGTCAGTCGCCCGGTTGATCTCGTACCGGCCGACGGTGTCTACGACCTTGATGGACCACTGGCCGGTGGCCATGTTCATGCGAGCCAGCCGGACCTCGCGGTTCGAACCGCCGGTGTTGACGTAGTACGCGTAGTAGAGGGTCCCGTTGCCGTCGAGGGCGGCGGAACCGTCTCGGGTCAGCCCGGCGGAGGGGTCAAGGAGGGCCATGTCCCAGTTCACGCCGTCGTCGGAGGAGCAGTAATATCGCCGCCCGCGAACGGGCGCATAAGGCCACTCGGCCACGAACACGTGCCGGCGGCCCGTGGCGTCCACCTCCAGGTCAACTTGCCCGTGGAAGGGGCCGGATGATATCCCGTTGACGGTCAAGAACCAATTCCACGTGAAGATCCCGGGCTCGGCCACGTCGTAGAAAACGACGTTGCCCCCTTCGTTGGAGAGAATGTACACGTGGGCAGGGGCGCCGCCGCCGGGATACGGGCCGAACTCGTAGTCCACGTCGGCCGTCCACGACTGCTGAGCGGTCGCAATCTGGGCGCCGTCCTTGATGAAGGCGGTGCTGGCATTCCCATCTAGCCAGCGGAAGAAAGAGGAACCCTCGATATCGAAGTGCGCCACTGTATCGCAGGCCGATTGGTAGTAGCACATGTCATACAAGCAGTATCCCGGCCCGTTAGGAGTTGCGGTGAGATTGATGTGGTACTCGTAGATGTGGTCGCCGCACCAGTCCGCCCTGGCCATCCAGGGCGCGCCGAGGGCGTCCACGTCGAGGGTCTCCTTGCGGGCATGGCCGGCGCCGCAGCCAATTGGCCAGATCGTCCACTGCCCGTCGATCCTCCGGCTCCACATCGGGAACCAGGTGAAATTGGGATCCTGGCAATCATAGGGGTTGCCGCTGCTCGTGTTGCTCTCCCACCGCCAGGAGACCAATGGCCGGTTCAGAGCGTCAAAGGCCAGGCCCGGCAAGTACGGCCGCGGAGTACCGGGATCATAGGGCGCTGTGTAAACCGTCTCCACCTCGAAGAGCATGGCGATGGGCGGGGCCGGGGGCGGCGGGGGCGCGGCCTCGAAGACATAGGCCATGCCGCAACTCGAGGCGATGTAAGAAATATAGGGCGCGCCGACTACGAGCGTGCCCTGATCGAGGGCGACGTTGGAGAACCACCAATCACCGTATGCTGCGTCGGGAGAGAACAGCTCGGCCTGCTGGCTCCAAGTCGTACCGCTGCGGGTGAACACATAGACCGCGCCCTGGTCCCAGGCCGTCTCATCCACGCCTCGCGCGCCAACCGCCAGCCAATCGCCTTGCAACGCCAGCGCTTTGCTCGTGGCGCTGCCGAAGTAATCTGCATGGTTGGCGTCGGATGCGGTGAGCTTGGCCTGTGGCGTCCAAGTTGCGCCATTACGGGCGAAGACATGCACCGCGCCGGCCTGTGAGAGGGCGCCGCTATCCTGGTGCTCGCTGACGGCTAAGGTATCGCCATCAATCGCCACGTAGGCGCCGAACAACTGGTTGCCGCCGGGATCGGGGGAGGTGAGCTTGGCCTGCTGCGTCCAGTTGGCCCCGCTGCCAACGAAGACGTACGCCGATCCCTGGTCGTTGCCGGCCGGTCCGTTGTCATAAGGCGCGCCCACCACGATGGTGTCGCCGCTGATGGCGACGTTGCTGCCGAAGGTATCCCCCACCGCCGCATCGGGCGCCAACAGCTTGGCCACCTGGGTCCAGGCGCCGGCGTCGCGGACGAAGACGTAGGCCGACCCCTGATCCGCGCCAGCAGGACCGTCATCGCCATATGCCCCGACGACGAGCGTGTCGCCATCGATGGCTACGTTGCCGAAATTGTCGCCCACGGCTCCGTCCGACGCGGTGAGCCGCGCTTGCTGTTCCCAACGGTCGCCGCTGCGGACGAAAACATAGGCCAGTCCTTGCGCTGGGTTCTGGTAGTCGGGGAAGTAGTAGCCGCCCGCCACCAGGGTGTCGCCATCAGCCGCGACGCTTTGGCCGAGATAGGCGTAATCGGCCAGGTCCGCCGGCTGGAGCTTCTGCACGAAGCCCCACTCGCCCGATCCGCCGCGATCGCGGTGAAAGACGCTTACCGAGCCACGCGCGGATGCGTTGGTGGCGTTGAACGGCTTGTCGATCGGCGCGCCCACGAAGGCCCAGTCGCCGCTGACGGCCACGGACGCCCCATAGCGGTCGTTGCTTTGCACGTCCGGCAGCAGCAGCCGTTTGTGCAGTTGCAGCGGGTCGCACACGTCGGAGATCCCGTCGCCGTCGATGTCACCGCGCTGGCACTCGTCGGGCACACCGTCGCCGTTGCAATCAGCGCTGGTGCCGGCGGCGAGGTCGCAGCCGTCGGGCAGGCCGTTGGCGTTGCAGTCCGGGTCGCAGGCATCGGGCACGCCGTTGCCGTCGCAGTCGGGCAACCCTTCGCACTCGTCCAGCGTGCCGCTGCCGTCGCAATCGGTCATGAAGCTTAGTTCGCAGGCATCGTCCAGCCCGTTGCCGTTGCAGTCGGACGTGGACTCCAGGCAGGTATAGGAGGCCACCCAGGCTTCGACCCCCCCGCTCGGGTTGGTGCCATTGCCACAAAGTGTGACCACGGCGCCGTTGATGACCACGGCGGTGCAACTCGTCAGCGTCCAGCCGGTGGGAATCACGACACCGTGCGCCGTCAGTACGTCGGCCACACGCTGGATACCCGACGAATCCCAGAGGACGGCCTCTTGGCCCGCGGCGCTGTTGCCGTACCCGCCGATCAGAAGGCCGTCGCGTGACACGCAGTACGCGCTGCTTCCAAACGTTCCGCCCGGCAGGTCACCCAGGCCGATCATCCCGTCGGCCGCCGTCCACCGGAAGGCTTCGGTGCCGCCGGCGGACTTGCCCTGCCCGACGATGATGTTGCCCTCCGGCGAGACGCCGATGGCCTGGCTCTCGAACGTCCCGCCGGGGAGGTCTCCCAATCCGACGATTCCCGTCGCCGGCGTCCAACGGAACGCCTCCGTGCCGCTCACGGAACTGCCCCAGCCGACGATCACCGAACCGTCGGAGGAGATTCTATAGGCGTTGCTGTTCGCGCTGCCGCCGGGCAATTCGCCCAGGATCTGATAGCCGCCTGCCTGGGTCCAGCGAAAAGGCACGTAGGCCCACACATTGTCGAAGCCCGCCCACCAATGACCGACAAGCACGCTGCCGTCGGCCGAAGCACCGAGCGGCTCCCAATTCTGTGCCCCCGGCGGAGTCGGCGTCACTTGCATGCCGGTGGTCTGGGTCCAACGAAACCCGTGCCACGGGCCTGGAGTCTGACTGTAACCAACGACGACGTCGCCATCGGCGGAGACGCCGTAGGCCGAAGATCGGGTGTCGCCGGGAGGCGCCCCCAAGTCCGCCATTCCCGCAGGCGTCCAGCGAAACGCCCGCCAGACCGAATTGGTAGGGGAATCGTCGCTGACCCCTACCACCACCAGCCCATCGGCGGACATGTCCCTGGCGTAACTGTGCGTGGCACCGGGCAACATGCCGAGCCCCTGAAACGAGTCCGCCCGCGTCGGCGCGGCGAAGACACCAATCAGGCTGAGGACGAAGATCACGCACGTGCCTCGACGCATGGTAAGCACCTCGTTTGACTTGCCCTTGAATTCAAACCCGACATGCACGCCCGCCGACCGGCCCGTCATCTTGATCCGCTCCACCGACGGCCCGAACCTACGGCCTTAGGTCATGGCGTCAGCGCCACAGGCGCAGCTACCATCCGGTTACCACGACCTCTTACCTTGTACCAAACAGCCGGGACGGGTGTCAATCCATCAGCGCTGCGGAACAATGGGGCTGTTTGGTATTGTGCAAACTCGTCAAATACACACATTGCGGAGGCGAAATGCCCACATTGCGAACGCGGCGGGCGTGAATCTCACCAACCACGGCGGCCCGGTCGATGAAGCCGTCGCCGTTCAGGTCGGCCCGCCATGTGCTCGACACGCCAGCAGCGACGCCAGGAACTGCTCCGCCCACGTCTGGGCCGTCGTGCGGGTGACGAGGGCGAATAAGCGCGCATGTCGCGCCTGCCGCTCCGCGGGCGGCATTCGCAGGGCGGTGTCCAGGTCGCGGGCCAGCGAGTCGACGTGATACGGATTCGTCAGGACCGCGTCCGTCAGCTCGGCCGCCGCGCCGGCGAAACGCGACAACACCAACACACCGGGCTTGGCCGGGTCCTGCGCGGCCACGAATTCCTTGGCGACGAGGTTCATCCCGTCGCGCAGCGGGGTGACCAGCCCGACGTCCGCGGCGCGGTAGAGCTGGGCCAGTTGTTGATGGTCGTAGGCGCGATACAGATACCGGACGGGCACCCAGCGCCCGTCGCCGAACTCGCCGTTGA
>CAYMXT010000018.1:0-30861 GCA_964394415.1 uncultured Planctomycetales bacterium | reverse complement strand
GGCTTCATGCCGCTGGCCTCCGGCACCTGGGGGTCGCTGGTCGCCGTCGCGCTTTGGGCGCCGTTGTGGTGGCTCATCTCCGGGCTGCACGTGCCGCGCGGCGGGCTCGATTTACTCACCGTCGCAGGCATCTTGCTCGCGAGTTGGCTTGCGGTGCGGTGGGGCGGCTGGGCCGTCGCCCGCTTCGGGCGCGCGGACCCCAAGCAGTTTGTACTCGACGAATTCGCGGGGCAGTGGGTCGCGCTGCTGGTGCTCCCCTGCGCAGCGGCGGGTGATTTCTGGGCGTGGGCCTACGTCGTGGGCGGGCAGTTCCTGCTGTTTCGCATCTGCGACATCATCAAGCCGCCGCCCGCGCGGCAGGCGGAGCGGCTGCCGGCGGGCTGGGGCATTCTCCTGGACGACATTTTCGCCGGAATGTACGCCAACCTGCTTGGGCAACTCATCTGGCGACTCACGCCGGTGGCGGCGGTGCTGGGGGTTCAACTACAATGATGAAAGCGACGGGAATTGAGTGTCGTTGACCGGCCCCGGCAAGGAAACTCGAATGCGTCCTGGCGAAATCCGCGAGCTGCTCGACCGCGAGCCGTTCGAGCCATTCCGCCTGGTGCTCAGCAACGGGGTGACGTACGACATTCTCAACCCCGCCCTCGTCGTGGCGATGAAGCCCTACCTCTTCATCGCTTTCCCGGATGGCGAACGCTGGGTGTTCTGTCCCTATCTGCACATCAGCTCCATCGAGCGGCTCCAGGTGGCCTGATGCAGGGCGGTCTATCGCGGGATTGGTCACCGGCCGCAAGCCCAAACCGTCGCACGGGCCGGAGGCCCATGCTCCCCTGATTCCGAGACCTCATGGACCTCCTTAACGCCATCATCCTCGGCATCGTCGAAGGCCTGACCGAGTTCTTGCCGGTCTCGAGCACCGGCCACATGATCCTGGTCGAGCACTGGCTCGGCCTCAACGGCGAAAAGCCGCCGTGGAACGTCCTGCTCTGGGTCAGCCAGTTCGGGGCCATCCTCGCGGTCGTGCTCTATTTCTGGCGCGACCTGTGGCGGCGGGCGTTTCACCCCCGTTACCCCTTCTGGCCGGACCACATCGGCACCAAGCTCGTCGTCGCGATGGTGCCGACCGTTGTGCTCGCACTACTCTTCAAGCCGCTGCTCGACCCGCTCGAAACGAAGCCCGTCGCCGTCGCCGCGGCCCTGATCATCGGCGCGGGGGCGATGGAGTTCATCGATCGGCGGTTCCGGCGAAGCACCCGGCAGGAATTGGAAAACGTCTCGCTGGTCCAGGCGTTCTGGATCGGCGTTATCCAGTGCATCAGCATGTGGCCGGGCATCTCGCGCTCCGGCGCGTCGATCATGGGCGGGATGGCCCTCGGCCTCACGCCGCGCGTCGCGACCGAGTTTTCGTTCTACCTGGCAATCCCGACCATGCTCGCGGCGGCGGCGAAGACGCTCTGGAAGCACCGCGACGAACTGACGGCCGCGAACGCCGGGGTGGTGCTCGTCGGCACCGCTGTCGCGTTCGTTGTGGCGCTCGGCGTCATCGCCACGTTCATGAGTTACGTCCGGCGTTACCGCTTCACGCCGTTCGTCTTATATCGTGTCGCCCTGGGCGGGGCGGTGCTGATCCACTATTTCACCGCGGGTTAGCCGCAACCCGCGCCGCTCAGCGCGGCCGTCGCCCGGTCGTTCGGTCGCGTGTCGGCCGCGGGGCGCGCGGACCGCGGCTTGAGCGGTGTGGCACGTGATCGCTACGGCGCCAACAACGCGACGAAGACGTTGATGTCGTCGAAGTCCACGTCGCCGTCGCCGTCGCAATCGCCGTTCAGCCAGAGGCAGCCGGGGAATTGGGCCTGATACGCGGCCGGGTCGCTGAGCGCCAGCACGAACGGGTTGATGTCGTCGAAATCGACGTCGCCGTCGCAGTCGAGGTCGCCGGGGTTCGGCGGCGGGGTTGCAACACCCCAAATCTCGACATCGTCCAGGTTCCAGCCGGAATAGGCCCAGGCACCGCTCGCGACCTGGTAGCCCCAGCGGATGTAGCAGGTCTCAACCCCGATGGCAACCGCGCTCAAGTCAACCTGCTGCGCCGACCAGGCGCTTTCGGCGATTTCATCCGTGCCGTTGCTCCAGACGTTGATCCAATAGCTGCCATTCACCGACGCCTCGATGGTCGCGTAGGCGTAAGGCTGATAGTCCGAGTTCAGCCAGCGTTTGAACCGCAGGCTGACATCCGCGACCGTTGCGGACAGGTCCACCGGCCCAAGTTGCACGTAGTACGGTCCGGCGGGCGTGGTCGAATAGTCGCCGTTGAGATTGACACCGTACACGTTGATACCGGTCGCACCGTTGTTGGGATCGGGGTAGCCGTGGGTACTGCCGCCCGCGCCGGTCGGGTGACCGAATGCCCACTGGCCGCCGGAGATGTTCCAGCCCGGGTTGGTGTCCAGGTTCCACGCATAGAGGGCCTCGGCGCCGCCGACGTGGAGGATGACGTTGCGGGCGGCGTCACCCTGGTGCGTCGTCAGATTCGTGAACAGCAGCACGTCGTTGTAGACACCCAGCGGCAGCGTGTTCGCGTTGGCATTCAGGGCCGCCGTGACGATAACTTGTTCGCCGCCTTCCAACTCTCCACTGGCGTTTGTGACCGAAAGCCAGGGCTGGAACCAGGTCACCTCGTAGTCCAGCGACGTGGTGCCGATGTTTCGGAGCGTGTAGTCCATGCTGGGCGGCGCGAACGGCCCGCCTGGATCACCGGACGAATCGAAATCAGTCTCCGGCACGACCTGTAGCCCGGTCACGCACGCGCACACGCCCGTGGGGTTGGCGCGGGCGGCGAGCAGGCCGGGGTGATTCGCGCCCGTGCCGCTGTTCTGGCCGCCCGTGCTGTTGCACCCGCCGTGCGTGTGAATGCCGATCGCGTTGCCGTTTTCCTCCCAGATCACCGGCGAGCCGGAGTTCCCGCCGGTGGTGTCCGTGCGGTATTGGACCAGGGTCCCGCTGGAGGTCACCAGCGGCCCCACGTGCGTTTTCTGCACCTGGTTCCACGTGAGCGACACCGGCGAGCTGACCGTCCCGTACCCCGTGATGCGGATGTTGTTGCTCCCGACCGGCGGGGGCATCACCACGGTGAAGTACGACCCCTGGGCCTCGAACGCTGTCAGCCCGGTGTTGGAGTTCGGGTAACACCCGAAATAGCCCCAGTCGTTGCCCGTGCCCTGCCCGCCGTTGCTTTGCACCGAGTCCGGGTCAACGGCGTATTGGTCCTCCGGCGGCGGGTGGTTCAGGCTGCCGTTGGCGTTGGAGAGCGGGACGTTGAATTCAACCACCGTGTTGGAGTCGGTGCAATGCCCCGCGGTGTAGAAGCAGTGGTTGCAGTCGTCGATGATCCACGCGGTGCAGCCGCCGGGCTGGAGCCGGCCGGCGCGCGGGTCGTCCGAAAGCTCGCGGTCGTCCGTGGGGCCGCAGATGCTGCGGTCGCCGTCGTATCCGGGCTCGCCGGCGGTGACGGTGGTCAGCAGCAGGCGGTTGGGGCCGGTGCCGGGGTGCGCGAGCAGCTCGATCAGGACCAAGTCGCCGTTCAGATACGCCGACGTGTGGCGCCACTGCCGCACATGGACGGCGTTGAGCTGCTGGTAATTTCCGTCGTAGAGCGACGTGAGCCGCAGGTACGACGCGGTGCCGTTCGCAATGCGGCCAGCGAGCTGCACATCGTCAAACGCGAGGCGCAGCCAGGTCGCGTCGGGGACCTGAAGCACAGTTGAATAGACTACGGCGAGCCCCGGTTCGGAGTTTTCCACCCAGCCGGAGTCGATATGCACGGGTACGGGGTGGCTGCGCAGCGGGGCCGTCTGGGCCGCCGCGTGCGGAGCGAGCGCCAAGACACAGGCGGAACAACACACCAGCGCCCCCAACGTGCGCGAAACTCGCATCGCCAAACTCCGTACTGCGCCTGCCATCGGATCGACGGGTGATACCTCGACCGTTGCCTGACGGCCGGCTTCCGCCATCGCGGCCTTGCCCCTACATTTGCCTCTCGGCTGCCAGTCTATCAGGAATGGGCGCCTGTCCCAACCGTTCCGCGAGTTTACACAACTGCGGAGCTGTCAGGAAAGTCCGAGAATCCGTGGCCCGGCGAGAATCGTCAGGCCTCCAGCGGTTCGATCCGCTCGATCGGCACCCGGGCGGCCTGCAAAGCCTGCTCACACGCCGCCTGGTCCGTGGCGGCGATTCGCGCGGCGGAGCCGCAGTCGCTGCTGAGGTGCCGCGGCGTGGGGATGAGGCGGACATCCAGGCCAGACCGCTTCAGGACGCGCTCCGCGGCGACCGCGTGGCTGGTGCTGTGAAACAGGATGACGGCCCAGGCGGCCATGTCAGCGCACGTCCGTCGGACGCGGAGGTCCGGCGCTATCGGCGACCTGCGCGACGGCTGCCACCGTCGCGTCGATCTCGTCGACGCCGTTGAACAGACCGGGCGCGAAGCGCAGCGTGCCGCCTGGGAGCGTGCCCAGCGTCTGGTGGGCGCGCGGCGCACAGTGCAGCCCCGGCCGGCAGAGCACGCTGAACCGTTGCTCAAGCTCGTGTGCCACTTCCGAGCACGCGCGACCCGCGACCGTGAAGGCAACGACGGCGATCTGGCGCCGGGTGTCTTCCGGGCCGCGCACGCGCACGCCGGGGATGCCGCGTAAACCAGCCACGAGCCGCTGCGTCAGGTTTTGCTCGTACGCGCAGACCGCCGCGACGCCGCGTCGCAGGACGTACCGCACGCCCGCCGCTAAACCGGCCAGCCCGACGCTGTTGGGCGTGCCGGCTTCGTACTTGTCGGGCAGGAAGTCGGGCTGCTGCTCGTGCTCGGAACGGCTGCCCGTGCCGCCCTGGATGAACGGCGGCAATCGTCGGACATCGAACTCCTCGCTGATGACCAGTCCGCCGGTGCCGGTGGGACCAAGCAGCCCCTTGTGGCCGCTGAACGCGAGCAAATCCACGTGGTCGGCGACAATGTCGAGCGGCCAGCACCCGCCGGACTGAGCCGCGTCCACCAGCAGCGGAACCCCGTGCCGACGTGCCAGCGCGCCGATCTCCCGCAGCGGCAGGACGGTGCCGCAGACATTGGATGCGTGGTTGACAACGATCAGGCGTGTAGCCGGCTGCAATTGCCCCTCGATCGCGGCCGCGGTCAACGAACCATCTGACTTGCCGGGGACCACGGCCACGGACACGCCGCGTGCTTCCAGGGCGTGCAGCGGCCGCATGACGGCGTTGTGCTCGAGGCCGGTCGTGACGACGTGCGACCCCGGCGTCAGCAGGCCGTGCAGCACGAGGTTCAACGCCGTGGTCGCGTTGGCGGTGAAGATGACGCGGAGTGGATCGCGCAGGCCGAACAGCTCCGCGACGGCTTCGCGGGCGTCGAGCCGGACGCGCTCAGCTTCGTTCGCAAGCGCATGGCCGCTGCGGCCGGGGCTGGCGCCGATGTCGCGCAGAAAGCGCAGCATCGCGTCGGCGACCTCCGGCGGCTTGGGCCAGGATGTGGCGGCGTTGTCGAGGTAGATCATGTGGCGTTCATTCGTGGAGCACAGACTATCAGTCTGTGTGATGGACCACAGGCGATTCGCCCGTGTGATGGAGCACAGACGATTCGTCTGTGCGGTGGAGCACAGACGATTCGTCTGTGTGGTGGACCACAGACGATTCGACTGTGCGAACCGGGGCGTGCTCACCTGCCTGCCGCTCGCTTACGCTTCGCGGCTCTGATTCGTCCGGCACGGGGCCCGCTACTTCTTCAGTGTCAGAGCGAAAACACCATCTTTCTCCATGACGCTCGTCTGCCAGCCGAGCTGTTCGGCGGTGCGGGTGCAGTTATCGACCTGCGCCATTGCATCGAGCAACACGACGACCTCGCCGCCGCCCGCTTGTTGCAGGGCCGCACGGGTCAGCAGGGTCGGTTGCGGGCAGGACAGCCCGCGGGCATCAACGCTGGCGCTCATGGCTCACCTCGCGGGGGCCAGCTTCTCGCGGCCCACGAATCCAATGCCAACGACAATAACCAACCCGATCACAACGATGTACGGCGCGAGCACGCCCGTGCCGGCCATCAGGAAGTTGTGCGCGACCGCGGCCCCGGTGAGCATCCCGAGCACGAACACCGCCGCGTCGCCGTCGCCTTCGCCCGAGAGGAACACCTGTCGCCCCGGACAGCCGCCGGCGAGCGTGAACGAGAGTCCGGCCAGGACCATGCCGGCGAAGTTGAGCCAATGCACCGTGTGGGCCGCGGGCTGCATGAGCGGCTTGCCGTCGGCGCCCGTGCCGAGCGTGAAGCCGGCGTGAAACTGCCCGTAGACGAAGTTCAACGCGAACGCGGCGACAAGAAACGCCAGCACGCCGGACAGCAGGTGAAAGTCCCGCATCAGTAGCGCGTCGCGGAAGCCGCCGACGGTGCAGAAGCGGGTCCGCTGCGCCAGGAATCCGATGAGCAAGGCCACGCCGATCGACGCGGCCACGGGTGCCGTCGCCGCGCCGGGGCCTTTCTCGCTCCGAAAGAGGGCCGCGTTTTCGCCGAAGTGCGGGTAGAAAACGGCCAACACCACGAGCACGAGCATGAGGAACGGCATCGTCAGCCCGGCGAGCGTGCGGGCCGGGTGCGACCGCCCCAGGCTGAACCCCCACTTCATGAACTGCACGCCGACCGCGATGCCGGCGACCAGGCCGGCCGCGCCGACGACGGCGTTCCAGTCTCCGCCGGCCAGCCGCAGCAGCGCACGCCACGGGCAACCCAGAAAGACCAGGGCGCCGATCGCGGCGAACATGCCGAGGAGGAAGCGGGTGATCGGGGCCGAGCCGGTCCGCGGACGGAACTCGCGAAACAGCAGGGCCGCCAGGAACGCACCCAGGCAAAAGGCCGGGATTTCCGGCCGCAGGTATTGCACGGGCGCGGCGCGGTGCAAGCCGAGCGCCCCCGCGACGTCGCGCGTGAAGCACGCCATGCACACGCCCATGTTGGCGGGGTTGCCGAGCTTCTGGAGCGAGACGGCCAGCCCGCCGAGCACCAGCCCGACGACGATGATTCCAACGGGTGTCGCGAAGAAGTCCTGGCGTTTGTTCACGTTGCGGGTCTCCGAGGCAGGATTTGCGGGGAATGGCAGCGCGCTGCGGCCCGGCCGGCCGGACTGAAGTGTGTACGGCGGCGAAGTGAACTCGTCAGCGGGGCCGTTTGCGGGCGCAACCCCGACGCGCGGCGCGGGTGCCCCCAGCCCGGCACGCGGCGACAGGACCCTGAACCAGGGTCCGGACGCGCGGGATTCATGTGTGACGTCGAGCGAACACAGAGCGCCTCATGGAATACGACCGTTGCGCGCAGTATACCACGGGCCGCGTCCGGCCCAAGACCCACGTTCGCTGGGAATCCTGGCCCGGCCAGGCGCCGCGAGCCGTGACCCTCGCGGCAACCGGGCCGTGCGGGGACGGCGGAGCCGGTCGGCGCTTGGTGCCTCTTTGCGTTGCGACTACCCTACGCCCCATGCGCGTCGGACTGATCCTGGTCGGTGCGGGTGTCCTGATCGCGGCGACCGTGGTCGCGTACGTGCCCGTCTACCAAGCTGGCTTCATCTGGGACGACGACGCCTACGTGATGAGCGTCGAAGCGGTGCGGGACGTCGCCGGGCTGGGCCGCATCTGGACCGAGCCGCGGCTGTTCCCCCAGTACTACCCCCTTTACTACACGACCTTCTGGATCGAGCACCAGCTTTGGGGTCTCGACCCGCGCGGGTATCACGTCGTCAACGTCGTCCTGCACGCGTGCAACGCGCTGCTGTTCTGGCTGGTCCTGCGACGGCTGGCGGTGCCAGGGGCCTGGGTCGCGGCGGCGGTGTTCGCGCTGCACCCGGTCCATGTCGAGTCGGTCGCCTGGGTGACCGAGCGCCGCAATGTCCTGTCAGCGCTCTTCTATCTGCTCGCCGTACTGGCGTACCTGCGGTTTCGGCCGCTGGACGGGGAGCATGGGCCTCCGGCCCGTGCGGCGGGGGGGGCGGACTGGGTCGCCTACGCCCTCGCGCTGCTTGCGTTTCTGGCGGCGCTGCTGAGCAAGACGGTCACCTGCACGCTGCCGGCGGCGCTCCTGTTGGTCATCTGGTGGCGGCGCGGACGACTCGGCTGGCGCGATGTGCTGCCGCTCGTGCCGTTCCTCATACTCGGGGTCGCACTGAGCGCGATTACCTGGGGGATCGAATCCAAGGTCGTCGGCGGGGCGACGCTCCGCGCGGCGTACACGCCGCTCGATCGCGTCCTGATCGCCGGTCGGGCGCTGTGGTTCTACCTGTGCAAACTGCTGCTGCCGCTGGACCTTGTCCACGTGTACCCGCGCTGGACGATCGATAGCCGCGCGTGGTGGCAACTCCTCTACCCGCTCGCGGGCCTTGGGCTGATCGTAGCGCTCTTCCTGCTGCGGCGACGGATCAGCCGCGGGCCGCTGGCGGCCCTGCTGTTCTACGGCGGCACCCTGGCTCCGACGTTGGGCTTCATCAACTTCGGGTTCATGGACCACTCGCTCGTCGCGGACCGCTTTCAGTATCTCGCCAGCCTGAGCGTAATCGCGCTGGTCGTCGGATCGTTGGCGTCCGCGGGCGGCCAAGTCTGGCTGAAACGCCTCGCACCGGTCGGCGTCGTCGCGCTCTTGGCCGCGTACGCTGTCGGCGTCTGGCGGCAAAGCGCGATTTACCAGGACAGCCCCACGCTTTGGCGGGCCACTTTGGCCCGCAACCCCCGCTGCGCCGTCGGGCAATACAACCTCGCGACCGACCTGCTCGCCGACCGCCGCGCGGCGGAGGCCATTCCGCACCTGGAGGCCGCGGTCGCCGTACGGCCGGACTACTTCAATGCGCTGAGCGACCTCGGGGCGGCGTACCTGGAGGTGGGGCGCGTGCGCGATGCGCTCCAAACGCTGAACCGGGCGGCGCAGCTCGGCCCGAATGACGTAGTGGTGCATTTCAACGTGGCGCTGGCCTTCCGGCGGCTGGGGCAATTCGATGCTGCGGTGGAGCACCTGCGGCGGGCGCTCGAGATCGATCCCAACTACGCCGAGGCCCGGGCCGCATTGCGGGAGCTGCTGCAAGCCCGCGGCCGCCCGTAGCGGCCCGCGCCCTCGCGCGGCCGCGTCACCATTTCCGGCGGTTCCAGTAGAAGACGAACAGGGCGACCGACGTGAGGGCCAGGGCCATGATGATCCAGAAGGCGAACGGGTAACCGGCCAGCGGGATCGTGACGTTCATCGAGAACGCGCTCACCACGAACGTCGGCACCATGATGGCGATCGTGATGATGTTGAGCGTTTTCATCAGTACGTTCAGGTTGTTGCTGACGATGGAGGCGCGGGCATCCATCAGGCTGGCGAGAATGTTCGAGTAGATGTCGGCCTGTTTGAGGCACTGGTTGTTCTCGATCAGCAGGTCGTCGAGGAATTCGACCTCGTCCGTCGTCAGGCCGAGCTTCACCGTCGCGTTCTTCAGCTTCTCCAGCAAGGCCCCGTTCGAGTTGATCGCGTTGACGTAGTACACCAGGCTCTTCTGAAGGGCGAACATGTTGATGAGGTGCTTGTTCTCCATCGACTTGTTGATCTCCTTCTGAAGCTCGTCGGAGACCATGCTGATGCCCTTCAGGTGCTCGCGGAAATGGATGATCGAGCGGGCGATCAGCCGCAGCACCAGGTCCGTCAGCGAATTGACCCGCGGCGGCGTCGCCCCGTCGAAGATGTTGGCCTCCTCGGGGATCACGATCTTGAGCCGGTCCTTGAACAGGAACGCGCCGGCGGACGTGACCTTGAACATGAACTGCTCGGCCCCCGAGTAGTTCCGCGGCCGCTTGAAGATGATCGCCACGTGCTCCGGCTCGAACTCCAGCCGCGACAGCTCGTCCGGGTCGAGCGCTGACGTGAACGTGTGCTCGTCGACCTTCAGCTCGTCGATGAGATAGCGGCGTTCCTGCTCGTCCGGGGCGGCGAAGATCGTGACGGCGCAGGGCTCGTCGGTCACTTCGACCAGCCGCCGCTCGCTGATGTTGAAGGTTCTGCGCATCGCGTCGTCCCAGGCGCTGAATGCTCCCTTTTCGCGTCCCGCCCGGTCCGTGTCAACCGTAGCGTCGCGCACTGCTGCCCAAAGACACGCCGTTGCCCGCGCGGGCGGGCGGATATAATGCCCGCGTCTGAACTCAGGCACCTGTGCGAGGAGTCGCCGAGCATGACCACGTCGCCGAGCCTCTGGCAGCGGTTGGTCCGCGTGTTTCAGCCGGGCGCGTCCGCGGACGGCGAGCCGGGCGACGAGCCGTCGTCGGGCGGCGAACTGGCGGTCGGCGGGCCGCGCGTCCTGAAGCCGGCGGGGACGCGCGAGCTCGCGGTGCGGATGGTGGCCCTGGCCGATGCGTTGCAGGACCACTTCCACCGCCAGGATGCCCGGGCGCTGGAGCTCGCACACGCGCTCGACCGGATGGGCGGGACGCTGGCGCAGCTCGCCGAGACGCAGCGTGGGCAGGGGGAGTATCTCAAGACCATCGCGACGCAGGGCGAAAGCGCCGCCCGCAATGCGTCCATGGCCACCGACACGCTCGCGCGAATCCCGGATTCCCTGCTGGCCCAGGCCGAGGCGATTCGGACGGTCGCGAAGCAGATTGAGTTGTCGCAGGAATCGGACCGCCAGTTCATCCACTCGCTCCAGCATTTCGGCCAGGCGGTCGATACGCTCGGCTCAGCCGGCTCGGCGCAGGTGGAGGCGCTTCAGCGTCTGGGCGGCATTCAGTCCGCCCAGCATGAAACTCTGGTGTCGGTCGTGCGCGAACAGAACCGCCGGTTTCTCACGGTCGTAGTGATCCTGGGCGTGCTGCTGCTCGCGGGGATCACGACGCTCGTGGTCCTGGCGGTGCTGCGGACCGCCGCGGGCGCGTAGCGGTCAGCGCCAGCGCGCGGCCGAACCAGAGCCGCGAAGCGTAAGCGAGCGATAGGCGTGCGGAACGGCCCCGATTGCACAGACGAATAGTGTCTGCTGCACGCGCACAGACTGATAGTCTGTGCGGCACACACACAGACGGATCGTCTGTGCTCCACCCGAATGGCTGACAGCTCCCCATGAAGCTCGCCTTGATTCAAACCAACCCGACCATCGGCGACGTGCCGGGCAACGCCGCGCGCGTCCTGGCCGGGCTGAAACAGGCCGCCGCGGCGGGGGCGCAACTGGCCGTCTTCCCCGAGCAAACGCTGATCGGCTACCCGGCCAAGGACTTGCTGCTGCGACGTGAGGTCATCGACGCCAACCTCCAGGCGCTGGAGTCCGTCGCCGCCGCGGCGCAGGACGTGACCGCGCTCGTCGGCTTCGCGGAACGCAACCCGCACGCGCGCGGGCGACCGCTGTTCAACGCCGCCGCGCTGGTGCATCAGGGCCGCGTCCTGGCACGGTGGCGAAAGCGGCTGCTGCCGACCTATGATGTGTTCGACGAGCTGCGCTATTTCGAGCCGGGCGGACCGGCGACCAGCCCGGACGCCGCGGATGGCGCCGTGCCCGTGAACGCGGTCGTCGAGTTCGCTGGCGTGCGGCTGGGCGTCACGATCTGCGAAGACATGTGGTCGCGCGAGGAAATGCTCGGCCAGCCGCGCTACGACTGCGACCCCGTCCGCGACCTGGTGACCGGCGGCGCGCAGGCAGTCGTGAATATCTCGGCGTCGCCCTACTTCCTGGGCAAACACGCCCTGCGGCTGGAACTGCTCGCCGGACACGCCCGGGCGCACGGCGTGCCGCTCGTGTTCGTGAACCAAGTGGGCGGCAATGACGAGCTGCTGTTTGACGGCGCGAGCTGTGCGGTTGCGGCCGACGGCCGCGTCATCGCGCAGGCGCGGGCGTTTGAAGAAGACGCGCTGCTGATCGACCTGGCCGCGCCAGACGGCACGCGGCGCGAAGCGCTGCCCACCGGACCCGCGGAAGTTCATGACGCGCTCGTGATGGGCCTGCGCGATTACGTCCGCAAGTGCGGCTTTCATACGGTCGTCGTCGGTCTCTCCGGCGGCATCGACTCGGCGCTGGTCGCCGCGCTGGCCGCCGCCGCGCTCGGACCGGAAAGCGTCCACGGCGTCGCGATGCCGAGCCGCTTCAGCAGCGACCACAGCTTGGCCGACGCGCGGACCTTGGCGGCGAACCTGGGGATCGCGTTTTCTGTCATTCCGATCGAGCCGATGCACGCGGCGTTCGAGCAGTCGCTGACGCCGCACTTCGCGGGCCGCGCTGTGGACATCACGGAAGAGAACATCCAGGCCCGCGTCCGCGGCGCGCTTCTGATGGCCCTGTCGAACAAGCTCGGCAGCCTGCTGCTGACCACCGGCAACAAGAGCGAGCTGGCGGTCGGCTATTGCACGCTGTATGGCGACATGTGCGGGGGCCTCGCGGTCATCAGCGACGTGCCCAAGACGCTGGTGTACGACGTGGCCCGCCACATCAACGCGCGGGCCGGCCGCGAGCTGATCCCACCCAGCAGCCTGACGAAGCCGCCGTCGGCGGAGCTGAAACCTGACCAGACCGACCAGGACACCTTGCCGCCGTATGACATCCTGGATGCGATCCTGGAACGCTACGAAGTGCAGCTTCAGACGGCGGACGAAATCGTCGCGGCGGGTTTTGACCGCCGGACGGTCGCGGATGTGCTCCGCAAGATCCAGACGAGCGAATACAAGCGACAGCAGGCGGCACCGGGGTTGAAGGTCACGTCGCGTGCGTTCGGCTTCGGCCGGCGAATGCCGATCGCCGCCCGTCCGCCGCGGTGGGGCTGAACCTACGGTCGCGCTCGCCACGGGTCGGCGACGCCGTCGATGTGCAGGCACCGCACGCCGCCCAGCCGCCAGCCGGCGGGGGTGCGAACGAACAACAGCTCCCACGCCGAGCGCGGCGTGTGCGCGATCCCCTCGGTATTCACTTCCGCCAGGTACTCGGCGGCGGCCGTGAACTGGTCGGGGTCGGAGTCCTGGATCGTGAGGCGCCAGCGTTCGAGCCAGCGGATGCGAATGCGGTGCAGTGACTGCTCGACCTGCGCCAGGAAGGCGTCGCGATCCAAACAGCCGGCGTCGAAGTTCTGTGCGAGGGCCGCACCGAGCGCGGTCGTGCGCGCTTGAACCAGCTCTCTCTCGATGGGGTCCAACAGTCGCACGGCGTGCTCGCGCCGGGTGCTGACGAGTGCTTGCAGGATGACCAGGGCCGCCGCCGCCGCGAGTCCGACGAGCAACGGTTGCGCCCTTCCGCGGCGTCGCCAGAGCACGAGCAGGACGAAGAGCGGCGGCAGCAGCGCGGTGCCCAGAGCGACGGGCGACTCAAACAGAATCCACGTCAGCCAGTTCACGCCGACATTATCCGCTGCCGGTGTCCGTTTGGCGCCAAGAGCTGCCATCAGAACCCGCCGCGCAAGTGGCGGGACGATCCGTGCGCCACCCCCGGCCCCGGACTTGCGTCCGGGGTTCGGATGAGCTGGCCACGGCGGCAACCGAGCCCGCCACGCAAGTGGCGTGGCCGCTGGCCCCGCACTTGCGTGCGGGGTTCGGATCCGCGCTGCGGTGCGTGCCCGATAAGAAATGCCGGTGTCGGTCGGCGGCGATGGGCGTGCAATAGCCGCGTGAAAAAATTGCCCAACTTCACGTTGTGGTTGCCAAACCGGGTGGTGTTTTGAAGGTTTGGGTTGTCGTGGCACCGCTCGGTGTGGTGTCCGGCCCCCCGCGGACGCGGGGGTGAAGGGAAGGGTCAGACGGTCGGCTTCCACAGGGTTCGGTTACGGACGCCGCACGGGTTGGCCTGTGCTGTCCGGAGGTGACGAGCCGCGGCGGTGAAACGCGCAAGAGCCGCGGCCGTGAGGTTGCGTGAAGGCCCCAAGTTGGAGCAAAGGAGAAACATGAACGCGTTGGTTTCCAGAATGAAGTCTTTCCTCCGCAGCGAGGACGGTCCGACCGCGACCGAATACGCGGTGCTGTTGGCCCTGATTATCGTGGTTTGCATTACCGCCATTACGGCGGTCGGCTCGAAGGCCAGCGCGGCCTTTGACGACGTGCAGAGCTCGATGTAGTCGCAGGCGGCGACATAGTCGCCAGTCCCGAGAACAACTGGGCGGCGGCGCTGCTACCGGCGGCGACCGCCGCCTCGTCGTTCTCGCCCGGGCGACGGGATCATCCGATCAGAAGGAGAGAGTGGCGTGCGCCACGGCTCGATAACTTGGGCCGCGCGCCGACGGAGTGTGCCGTGTGCCATCGCTCACCGAGCCGTGGCACACGGCCGCTGACGGCTGCTGGCTGAAGGCTGACGGTTTTCGCGACACGACGAGGCGAACGGTATGAACATCGGCTACTGGGAAACGACGCTGGCTTTGCTGATCCCGGCGACGCTCTATGCCTCCTGGATCGACTTCGCCGAGCGGCGGGTGCCGAATTGGCTTAACGCCGCCATCGCGGCGCTGGGGCTGGTCGCGCAGGGCTGGTACTACGGCTGGTATCAGCCGGGCACGGGCGGCGTCGCGTGGGGGTTGCTCGGCCTGGCGGCGGGGTTCGGCCTGTTGATCGTCCCCTGGCTGATGCACGGGATGGGTGCGGGTGACGTGAAGCTCATGGCCGCGATCGGGTGCTGGCTCGGGCCGTGGCTGACGCTGCTGAGCTTCGCGGTGGGCGGGGTGCTCGGCGGAGTCGCGGCGGTCGCCATGATTCTGCACTCCGGCCGGGCGGTTCACGCCTACACGAACATGCAGACGATCATGACCAAGCTGCGGCGCTGGGACACCGCGTTTGGCGAGTTCGGCGGGGCGAAGACCTTTGGGAACACGAGCCAGCTTCTGCCGTATGGCGTGCCGCTTACCGCGGGCACGCTGGGTGTCTTGCTGACGTACTACTTTGGAGGTTGGCTGCCATGATCGTGAGGAGCTGGAGGAACCGGTTTCGCCGGCGCGGCGGGGCCGCGGTCGAAATGGCCGTGATCACGCCGGTGCTGGTCACGTTGCTGTTTGGGATCATCGAGTACGGGTGGTTGTTCACGGTGCGACAGGCGCTGGTTGCGGGCGCCCGCGAGGGTGCGCGGGCGGCGTCACTGCCGGGTTCGACGGTGAGCGAAGTCGAGCAGCGGGTCACGGAGCGGATGCAGACGCTCGGGCTGTCGGGCTATACCACGTCGGTGACGACGGACCCCAACGATCCGAACAGCCCCACGGGGCGGGTGGAAATCACCATCCCGTATGCGCAGGTTTCGCTGCTCGGGCACTTTTTCGGTCACACGACCGGCGACATGGACGCCGCCGCCGAGATGCGGAAGGAGAACTCGGACTAAGTGGAGGAATGCAGAATGCAGAAGGATGAATGCAGAAGGGGGGGCCGGCCTCCGCGCGAACGGCAGCGCGGCAGGCGGCGTTTCTGCATTCTGCCTTCTTCCTTCTGCATTTGCGCCACCCGCCGACGATCATCCCTGCGAGGATCCGTCTCATGAACGCACGCGCCATCATTCCGCTGGTCGCCGGGCTGGGGATCGGCGGCCTGGCCTTGAAGCTGGGCATCAACGTGCTCCAGAACGCGAAGGGCGGCCAGAACGGTGAACGCGTGCCGGTGTGGAGCGCGCGGGCGGAGATTCCGCGCGGGACGGCGATCAGCGCCGAGATGCTCCAGGCCGTGTCGTTTCCGCAAGACGTGCTGCCGCCGGGCGCGTTCAAGGACAAGGACAAGCTGGTCGGCCGTGTGCCGCGGCTGGTGGTTCCGGCAAACCTGCCCGTTCTGGAGAACATGCTGGCGCCGCCGGGGGCGCTGGGCGGTGTGTTCCCCAAGGCGGGCTACCGGGCCGTCGCGGTGAAGATCGATGAAAGCTCCGGCGTGGATTACCACCTCGAGCCGGGCTGCTTCGTAGACGTGCTCGGTTCCACCAAGGACCGCAAGGGCAACAGTGCCACGGCCCGGCTGGTGGTTGAGAACGTCGAGATTGCCGCGGTCGGCGACAAGATCAGCCCCGCGGAAAAGCCCGCCGAAGGGAGCGGCAAGAGCAAGGAAAAACCCCGGCCCGTACGGGCGGTGACGCTCTACGTGAAGCCGGACCAGGCCAAGAAGCTGCTGCTAGCTGAGCAGGAAGGCCCGATCAAGCTCGCGCTGCGCGGCAGCGCGCCGGCCGGCGAGCCCGTCGAGGTCATTCCGGAAGAGCCCGACGAACTCGAGCGCTTGGCCGAGGAAAACGCGGAGAACCAGTCCGTGGCGTTGGATTGGCTGCGCAACATGTTCGCGCAGCCGGAGCCGCCGGTCGCCGAAGCCGTTCCGGCGTCACAGCCGGCGCTGCCGGAGCCGTGGGTCGTGACGATCTACCGCGGCCCGGACCAGCAGTTGGTGCAGTTCAAGAGCCGGGACTCGCGGGAGCGCCTCAGCGAGTCGTCGTCCGGCGGGCGCGGGAAGAACTTGTTTGAAAACGGGCCGCGCGGGGATCCGCCGCCGGTCGGACCCGCCGATTCGCCGGAGTCGAGGTTGTAGTGCAAGGAGCCAGGTGTATGACCCCACCGCAGACTACGGGGACCGCGAAGCCCTGCTTCGCGGAGTGTCGCGAACTCAGTCGTCAGTTCTCGGTTGTCACGTTGGGGGCGTTACTGGCGGCGCTGTGCGCGCCCGTGGCCGCGGTCTGGGCTGAGGACGCGCCGGCGCCGCAGCCGGCGGACGTGACGATCAAGGTGCAGCAGCCGCAGGCCCGCGCCGCGCAGCTCATCACCGTGCCGGTGAACCAGGGGGCGCTGGTCGATTTCAGCGTGCCGGTCCGCGAGCTGCGGCTGGCCAACCCCGAAATCGCGGACGTGACGGCGCTCTCGCCGCAGCAGATCCTCGTCAGCGGCAAGTCCTACGGCACGACGCAGCTCATGGCCCAGGTGGACGGCGGGACACAGCACACGTTTACCGTGGCCGTCGATCTCGACCTGGAGCGGTTGCGGGCGAGCATTCGGACGCTGGTGCCGCGAGCGAAGGTGCAGGTGGCGGGACTGCTCGATTCGATCGTGCTCAGCGGCACGGTGCCGGACATCGAGTCCGCCGAACGGATCAAGGAAATCGCGAACATCTACTCGAAGGACGTGCTCAACCACCTGCGCATCGCGGGCGGTTACCAGGTGCTCTTGCGCTGCACGGTCGCCGAGGTGAACCGGGCGGCGACGCGGCAACTCGGTTTTAACGGCTGGATGGGGGGGGATGACTTCCGGGATATGTTCCTGGTGAACAACATCGGCGGGATCAACCCGTCGAACATCGGCGCGCCCGCTGAGGCGTTGCTGACGCGGAACGTGCCGTTCGTCGTGGGCGAGGAGGGGATCCCCATCACCGCCAGCACGACGCTCAGCCTGGGTTTTCCGCGCGTCGAGATGCAGATGTTCATTCAAGCGCTGCGCGAGAACGGCCTGCTGCGCGTGCTGGCCGAACCCAACCTGGTCACGATCAGCGGCCAGGAGGCGAACTTCCTCGCCGGCGGCGAGCTGCCGATCCCGATCCAGCAGCGTGACGCCGTCTCCATCGACTATCGCGAGTACGGCGTGAAGTTGAAGTTCACGCCGACCGTGCTGAGCGACAACGTCGTGCGCTTGAAGGTGGCCCCCGAGGTCAGCGAGCCGGATTTCAGCACGGCGATCCGGATCGGCGGGTTCGTCGTGCCGGGCCTGATCAAGCGCGACGTCGAGACGGTCGTCGAACTCGGACCCGGGCAGACGTTCGCGATCGGCGGGCTGCTGAGCGAGAAGACCCGCGCGACCAGTTCGAAGGTGCCGGCGCTGGGCGAGGTGCCCGTGCTGGGGACGCTGTTCAGCTCGGTCAGCTATCAATCGAACGAGTCCGAGCTGGTCGTGCTTGTGACGCCGGAGCTTGTGGCCCCGCTGAATCCGGACCAGGTGGCGTACGTGCCGGGAACCGACCACCTGCCGCCGAACGACTGGGAGCTGTTCGCGCTGGGGAAGATCGAGGGCGCCGCGCCGCGGCGCGCGGCGACGGCGGACGACGAAGCGAGCAGCGCGAGACCGCCGGCGCCGGGGTCGAGCGGCGGCGGCTCGACGACTTTGCGTTTGCGTGGTCCGGTCGGGTTGGCCGGTGGGCAGGAGGGCACGTGACGGCGAGCCGACACGAGTATGGAGGAAGAGAGATGCGTGTACGAGTACAACTCAGACGTGGAGCACGGCGCGCCGTCGTAACGGTGCAGGTGGCGGTTTCGCTCACCTTCATCGTGGGTTTCACGGCCCTGGTCATCGACGTCGGGCGGCTGCACACCGCCCGCACGGAGCTTCAGGTTGCGGCCGACGCGGCGGCCCTGGCGGCGGCGCTGGAGCTGGGCGCGGACGGCGACCCGGTCGCGAAGGCGAACGAGTACGCACAGCTCAACGCCCCGCGCGGCTACACGGTCGAGGTGCTCGCGGACGACGTCGAATTCGGCAATGCCCCGCTGAGCGGCGACAAGTACGTGTTCACGCCTGGCGGGACCGTGCCGGACGCGGTCCGCGTGACGGTCCGGCGTGCCGACGGCGGCGGTCTGTTCAGTGTGCCGTACCTGTTTGCTCCGGTGCTGGGTTTTTCGGGACGGACGCTGGAGGCGCGGGCCGCGGCGATGCTCGTCCCCCGCGATATCGCGGTCGTCAACGACCTGTCGAATTCGATGAACTACGACAGCTCGCTGATGAGCGACCGAATCAACCGCACCGACGGCGGCTACAGCAACCTGCGCGACGTCTGGTGCGCGCTCAACGGTCCCGAGCCGGCCCGGCCGTACGTCCCCGCGGATGCGGCCCACGTCGATCAGACTGAATATGCGAGCGACACGGGTCCGACCTTCGGCGAAATGAACCAGTGGGGTAACGCCCTCGTTCCTGGGTCATATAGCGCGAGTGCGGACCCCGGCTTGTGGTACATTCCGAAGAATGCCAGTTGCACGCAGACGGCGGCCATCAACAGCCTGACGACGCGCGGCTACTCGAGCAGCGAGCGCTCCGTGCTGCTCTCCGGTTCGCGCGACGGGAGCTACTCGAGCCAGTTCAAGAACCGCGTGAAAGTCATCCTCGGTTTGAGCACCTGGCACAGCGGCAAGACCGGCGGCCAGGCGCCGGCCGGCGGCGACGGCGACGACTACGTCGAGACGGGCGAGCTGACGACGGACGTGCCGCCGCCCTCGTTCGCGCTCTCGTGGAACTGGGACAATTACGTCAACTGGCAGCGCAGCGGGTTCACCTATCGCTACGGTCTCAAGACGCTGGTGGATTACATGCTGGCCCAGGCCCCCCGGGCCACGCAGTCCAGCCAGCTCTGGGCCACGCCGCAGCAGCCCTTGCGGGCGATCAAGGACGCTCTGAACGAAATGGCCTTGTACATTCTCGACCAGCAGAGTCAGGACCACATGTCGCTGGAGGTGTTCTGTGGTCAGGGCAGCGCCAGCCGGCACGAGGTCGATTTGACCGCGGACCTGATGCAGGTCCCCAACACCTTTTACCAGCGGCAGTCGGGGCACTACGACCAGTACACGAACATCGGCGGCGGTCTGTACTGGGGCGTCCGGGAGTTGACTTCCGCCCGCGCCCGGAGCAGCGCCGCCAAGGTCATCGTGGTGATGTCCGACGGCTATCCCAACCGCTGGGACAGCCGCAGTAGCCTCGAACCCTATATTAGCGCCGTGGACGACCCCGACAACCCGCACTCCTGGAGCGACGAATACGCCTACGCCCTGGCGATGGCGGAAATCGCCGCCTACAACAAGATCCGCATTTACGCGATCAGCGTCGGGGCCGACGTGGACCGCACGATTCTCCAGGAGATCGCCGCAATCGGCGGCGGCGAGGAGTTCTATGCCTATGGCAACCCGGAGGAGTACACGGAACTCCTGCGCGAGCACTTCCGCAAGATCGGCGGCAAGCGGCCCGTGGCGCTGATCGAATGAAGCTAACCACAGAGACACAGAGAATGACCAACGAGGAGAACAAGGAGAACAAGAGAACAAGAGTGCAAGGCCGCCGGTCTTGATCTCTGGACCTCTTGCTTTCGCGATCTCATCTTCTCTGTGTCTCTGTGCCTCTGTGGTGAAATCCCGGTCCAGGAACCGAGCGCCTCGTGAGTAAACCGGTCCGCGTCATCGTGATGAACGCCGACGAGGAGGCCGCGGCTGAGCTGCGCGCCCTGCTCTTGGGCATCGACGGCGTCAAGATCGTCGCCGAGGTGGACGAACCGTTGTGCCTGCCGCAGGCCCTCCAGCAGTTCCCCGCCGAAGTGCTGCTGCTGCACCTCGACCCCAATCCGACGGCGGTGATGGACGTGGCGGCGCCGCTGGTCAGCGCGCGACGGGACCGGCTGGCGACCATCGCGATGACCGAAGACCGCGACGCGGGGCTGGTGGTGCGCGCCATGCGGGCCGGCATGCGGGAGCTGCTCTGGAAGCCGTTTCCCCCGGAGCAACTCGCGGACGTGCTGCACCGCGTGGCCCGCGAGCTGCCCAGCAGCTCCCAGCGCGTCGGCCGGCTCATTCCGGTCGTCGGTTGTTGCGGGGGCGTGGGGGTCACGTTCGCAGCCAGCAACTTGGCCGTTGAATTGGCCCTGCTGGACGGCTGGGCGGACAACGGCGGGCACCCGCGCGTGGCACTGGTGGACCTCGATTTCCGCTACGGGCAGGTCGCCATGTTCCTCGACGCCCAGCCGACGTACACGATCGCCGAGCTGTGTGAAACGCCGGAGCACATCGAGCCGCAGATGATCGAGCGCGTCATGGTCAAGCACGCCTCGGGCGTCCACGTGCTGGCGCACCCCAGCGACCTCGAGCAGGCGGAGCGGATCAGCGCGGCCCACTGCGCAGGCGTGCTGGCAACACTGCTGGAACACTACGACTTCGTGATCACGGACGGCCCGGCGCGCTTCGATCCGTCGGCCCGGGCCGTGTTCGACCTGACCGACCTTTACCTGCTCGTGCTGCAACTCCTGGTGCCGCCGGTGCGCAACGCGGACCGCCTGCTGAACGAGCTCCAGCGGGCCGGGTACAACCTCGACAAGGTGCGGCTGGTCTGCAACCGCTTCGGCCGCGAGGCCGCGTTTCTCGAACCCGCGGACGTCGAGCGCACGCTCAACCGCAAGCTCGGCTGGTGTCTGCCCGACGACTGGCGCACCGCGAGCACCGCCATCAACGTCGGCGCTCCGCTGGCCGACAGCGCCCCGAAATCGAAGCTCCGCGTCGCGTTCCAACAGATGGCGAGCGAGATTGCCAATCACACCATGGGGCAAACCGACACGCCCGTGGCCAAGTCGGCGGCGGAGCCACAGAAGAAGGGCCTGCTGTCGATCTTCAGCGGCTGACGCGTCGCCCCACGTGCGGGCGTGCGGGGCTCGCTTGAAGGGGCCGTGGGATTGAGCCGAAGAGACAGCCAGGTACACACGTGCCGCGCTCGCGTCCTGCGCCCAAGGAGCGTGTATTAGAGGACGCTCCTGCGGCGCATGCCGACGAACACGCAGCGGAGTAATCGCGGATGGGTTTGTTTACGAGAAAGCCCGGCAGCGCTGCAACGACCGTCGCGCCGCCCGCCAAGCCCGCCCCGGCCGAGCGCGCGAAAGAAGCGCCGCCGAAACCCGCGCCCGCTGCGAAGCCGCCGGCCAAGCCGCGCGTGGAGCCGTTGGAGGACGAGCGCACCCGCCGGTTTCAATCGCTCAAAGGGCAGATCCATCGCAAGCTGGTCGACCAGCTCGACCTGACCAAACTGTCGCGAAATGTGACCGACGAGTTGCGCGAGCAGGTGCGCGAGCTGGTCACCGCGCTGTGCGAAGAAGCCGACTCGCTGATGAACTACGCCGAGCGCCAGCGGCTGGCGCAGGAGATCCTCGACGAGACGTTCGGGCTGGGGCCGCTGGAGTCACTGCTGTCGGACCCGCACATCTCGGACATCCTGATCAACGGCCCGAGTCAGGTGTACATTGAGAAGGGCGGGCAGTTGACGCTGACCGATGTGCGGTTCAAGGACAACAACCACCTGCTGCACCTCATCGACAAGATCGTGGCGCCGCTGGGCCGGCGGTGCGACGAAACCTCGCCGATGGTCGATGCCCGGCTCCAGGACGGCAGCCGCGTGAACGCGATCATTCCGCCGCTGGCGATCGATGGGCCGTCGCTCTCGATCCGGCGGTTCGGCCGCGATCCGATCACGTGGGACGACTATGTCCGGTATCGCTCCTGCGCCCCGGAGATGGTCGAGTTCCTCAAGGCGTGCGTCGTCTCCGGCCTGAACATCCTGATCGCCGGCGGCACCGGCTCGGGGAAGACCACGCTGCTAAACAACCTGTCCTCGTTTATCCCCGACGACGAGCGCGTCGTCACGATCGAAGATGCGGCGGAACTCTCACTCCGCCAGCCGCACGTCGTCCGCCTCGAAACGCGGCCCGCCAACATCGAAGGCAAGGGCCGCATCAGCATCCGCGACCTCATCATCAACGCCCTGCGCATGCGGCCCGACCGCATTGTCGTCGGCGAGTGCCGCGGCGGCGAGACGCTCGACATGCTCCAGGCGATGAACACCGGGCACGAAGGCTCGCTGACGACCATTCACGCGAACAACACGCGCGACGTGGTGCAGCGCGTCGAAACGATGGTGATGATGGCGGGCTTCGAGCTGCCCACGCGGGCCATCCGCCAGCAATTCGCGTCGGCGGTTAACCTGATCGTGCAGGCCGCCCGGCTGACCGGCGGGCCGCGCAAGATCATCTCCGTCACCGAGGTCCAAGGCATGGAGGGCGAGGTCGTCACCATGCAGGACATCTTCAAGTTTGAGCAGGACGGCGTGAACGCGGCGGGGAAGGCGTATGGACGCATCGTGTCGACGGGTGTGCGGCCGGGCTTTCTGGACCGCCTGCGCGCGCACGGGGCGATCGTGGACAACAACTGGTTTGCCGCCCGCGACCTGGTGGTGGACGAAGGTTAGTCAACGGATGGTCCCGATGAACGCCACTGATTTTGGATCTTGGATTTGGGATTTTGGATTGCGCCCGGAGCCAATCCAGAATCCAAAATCCAAAATCCAAAATATCCGACCTTTCGTGGTTCCCCGCAGCGGAGGGGCGCCATGAACTTCCTGTTGGCCCAGTCCGCGTCCGGCGGCTTGCAGGGGGCCTTGCTCGTCGTGCTGCCGCTCGTCGGCTGTGTGTTGCTGGCCTACGGCGTGGCCGCGGCGGCGTTCGACTTGCGCGCCGCCAACCGCAAGAAGGTGGTCGGCCGCCTGCGCGGCGAAGGTTCGCGCGGGGTCGACAAGCAAATCGACTTCGACATCTTCCGCCGGCAGACCGCCGACGCGAAGGGCACACTGGCCAAGTGGTTCGCCAAGCTCCAGTTCACGAGCCGGTTTCAACACACGCTCGAGCAGGCCAACCTGCCGTGGTCCGCGCCGCAGACGCTGGTCAACCTGACCGCCGTCGCCTGCATCCTGTTCGCACTGCTGCTGGCAGTAGGTGTGTCGCTGCTGACCGCGGGCGGCGTCGCAGGGGCGGTGTTCGTCCTGCCAATCGTCTATTGCATCAAACGCCGCAACGGCCGGCTCAAGAAACTCATGCAGCAGTTGCCGGACGTATTCGAGCTGCTCAGCCAGGCCCTGCGGGCCGGCAACTCGCTGCCGACGGCGATGCAGCTCATCGCGACGGAGCTGCCCGACCCGGCGGGGACCGAGTTCGGGCGCGTCTTTCACGAGCAGAACCTCGGTCTGAAGATGGAGGACGCGCTGCGCAACCTCGCCGACCGCGTGGACGTGCTCGACGTGCGCTTCTTCGTGACGGCGGTGCTCATCCAGCGCCAGGTGGGCGGCGATCTGGCGGAGGTGCTCGACAAGATCGGCGCGGTCATTCGCGAGCGGATTCAGCTTTTCGGGACCGTGCAGGCCCTCACGGCGGAGGGCCGCTTGTCGGGCTATGTGCTGCTGGGCCTGCCGGTCGTGATCTTCGGGGCGCTGCTGTACATCAACTATGACTACATCACGCTGCTTTTGACGGACCCGCTGGGGAAGATGATGCTGACCGCCGCCATTGTCATGCAACTGATGGGCTGGGCGATGATCAAGAAGATCGTGAACATCAAGGTGTAGCGGACCATGTTCTGTCAGTCGCGCTCGTTCGGATGGGGAGCATCGGCTTCCAGCCGGTGCGCACCGGCGGGACGCCGATGCTCCCCATCATCTCGACCGCGACGGCCTGCTGGCCGTCAGCCATCAGCTTCTGGCAGCTAGGGAATAGACGCATGGATACGAACCTGCTATTGCTGATCGTGCTCGGCGTCGCCGCGGTCGGGCTAATCGCCTACAGTTTGTGGCCGCGGCAGAGGGACGGGGCCCAGGCGGTGAAGCGGCGTTTGACGGGCCGGCGCGGCGCGGACGAGGAGCGCGAAATCCGCGACCAGGCCAAGGCGTTTGCGACGGAGAACCTGGTCCGCCGTGCGACGCCGGTGCTATCGCGCATCGTGATGCCCAGCTCGGACGAAGAGCAGAGCAATCTGCGGCTGCGTCTGACGAACGCGGGCTATCGCCAGCCGCAAGCCCAGACGCTCTTCATGGGCAGCAAGACGGTGCTGGCCGTGATCGGTCTGATCGTCGGGCTGCTCGTCGGCTGGTCGCAGCAGATGCAAACCGGCATGTTGCTGGGAGCGGCGCTGGGCGGGGCGGGGTTGGGTCTGATGGCGCCGAACTTCTGGCTCAGCTCGGCGGTCAGCAGTCGTCAGCAGAAGATCCGCCACGGCCTGCCGGACACGCTCGACCTGCTGGTCGTCTCCGTCGAATCGGGCCTGGCGCTCGACGCCGCGTTCAAGCGGGTCGGCGACGAAATGGCCCCGGTCCACGCGGAGCTGTCCGAGGAGCTGCGAATCGCCACGATGGAAACGCAGATGGGTCTGCGGCGGGCGGAAGCGCTCGAAAACATGGCCCGGCGGACCGCGGTGGACGAGCTCCGCAGCCTGGTTTCGGTCATCGTGCAGGCCGAGAAGTTCGGTACGAGCATCGCCAAGGCCCTGCGGAACCAGGCGGACACGCTCCGCACGAAGCGCCGCCAGGCCGCCGAGGAGCGCGCCCAGAAGACGGCCGTCAAGCTGATGGTCCCGCTCGTGTTGTTCATCTTTCCGGCGATGGGTGTGGTGCTGGCCGGCCCGGCGATCATCAGCACGATGCGGCAGTTCGCAGACAAGTGACGCCGTCAGGGCGCGAGGAACTCAGTCTCGACGAACCGAGCGGCGCCGGCGAATGCTTCGGCCGCGCGGGTGAAATCCACCGGCATCAAGTGCAGATCGCGCCAGTCGCCGACGCGCGCCCGCGCCTGCGCGTCACGGTGCAACGGCATCTGGCCGGACGGTCCCGCCGCGAGCGCGGCTTCGACCGCGGGTGACAGCAGGTAGTCGATCAGCCGCGCACCGGCGGAGGGGTGCGGACAGTCCTGGACCAACGCGAGCGTGTTCGGCAGGAGCAGCACGCCCATCTGGCCGTCGGCGGCGTCGGGCCAGACGATCCGGACCGGTCTTCCGGCGTCCAGTTCCGCGAGCGCATCGTCGGTATCCGTAAGGCCAAAGACGAGCCGGCCGGCGCCGACCATTTCCGCGCAGGACTTATTGCCGCCGGTGATCTGAATCTCGTTGCCGCGCATCGCACGGAGCAACTCTGCGGCGCGGTCGGCGCCGAGTTGGGCAAACAGGCACGCCACGTGCGACGCCGTCGTGCCGAAGAGCGGCTTGGCGAGGCCGGTGCGACCCTTCCAGTTCGGATCGGCGAGGTCGGCCACGGACGTGGGCATTTCGTCCGGGCCGACCAGCTCGGTGTTGACGAGCAGCACCCGGGCGCGGGCGGCGAAGCCGAACCAGTGGCCCGCCGCGTCGCGGAACTGGGCCGGGTAACCGGTGGCGTTGGGCGGCTGGCAGGGTTGTAGCAACCCGTCCTGTTTCAGCCGCAACGTGTTGAGAATCTCGTTGTTCCAGTACACGTCGCAGCGCGGCCGGGCGGCTTCGGCCCGAATGCGGTTGGCGAGGCCGACGGACTTGGTCGATTCCGTGTCATAGACGGCCTGCACCTGGATGCCGGTGCGGGCCGTGAATTCGTGCAGGATCGGCTCGGAGAATTGCCGGTCGAGCGCGACGTAGACCACGGCCGCCGTCTCGGTCACCGCGCTGGTGGGCGCCGGTTGGGCGCGCGGCCCGCGATCGCAACCAAGCGCGGCGTACAGCCCCAGCGTGCCTAGAAGGAAGTGGTTCCGCCAGGGGAATCGGGGCCACCGATCGAGCCGCGGAGCGGCGGCAGAATCTAGCCCACGGCGTGAGCCGTGGGATCCCGGGCGCCGACGCCCCAGCCCCGAAGGGGCGACAGAAGCGCGCGGCAGCGGATTGCGTACTTCTCTTTCGCCTCTGCCGGGGCTGTGGCGCGTCGCAGTGGCGCGGACCCACGGCTCGCGCCGTGGGTTGTAGTCTTTCGCCCTTTCAGGGCCGCGCGGTGGCGTTGGTGTCCCGTGTGTTCCGCCTGAAGCAAGAGATTGCGTCATGTCACACCCGCGTCGGCCGATCCTTCAGCAACACCAGCAACCCAGCCCACGGCAGCAGGATCGCCGCGCCGGCCAGCAGCGCCAGGACCGCCAGGTCACGATACACGCCGAAGTGCAGCAGCGTGAAGGCCCGCACGGCGACCGTTTCGCAGCCGGGCGGAACCACGAGGACGGTGGCGCCGATTTCGCCGAAGGCCAGGATCACAATGACGAGCCACGCGACCGCTGCGTCCCGCCGGAGGGCCGGCAGACGCACGTGCCAATGCGTGCGCCACCACCCGCTGCCATCGACGCGGGCGGCGGCCTCGAATTCCGCCGGGATGCGCCGGACACCCGGCAGCAGCAGCAGCACCGCCAGCGGCAGAAAGCGCACGAAATAGCCCAGCACGACGATCGCGGGTGAGTCGTAGAGCCAGCCGAGCGCCGGGCGGTTCAGCAGCGCGATCAGGCTGATGCCGACGACGGGCGCGGGCGTCGCCAGCAGGGCGACCACGCCGGCACTCAGCAACCACCGGCAGCGCCGCTGCGTCAGCAGCCACGCCAGCCCGGGCGCGGGCAGCACGCAGAGCGTCGCCCCCGCACCAGCCAGAAGAACGGAATTAGTCAGTTCGTGCCGCAGGTTCCAGGCCACCGGCCAAAGCCCCGCGACGGGGCCGGCGCGCCGGAGCAGCGCCCACAGCGGCAAACCCAGCAACGCCGCGATCAATAGCCACACGGCGGCCCCCGCCGCCCAGCGCCCGCGGCCCAGGGCGAAACGGCGCGGCGGGGTGTCAAACCGCCCCGCGGTTTGCTCGCCGAGCCACGCCCCCCGGCGTTGGAGCACGACCAGCAGCAGCGCCGAGAACGCCAGCAGCGGCAGCCCCGTGAGCAGCGGTCCGGCGTGGCGACGGTCCAGCGCGAACTGGGTGTACACCTCTTCCGCAAACGTGCGCACCACGAGCAGGTCGGCGATCGTGTAGTCCGTCGCGACCAACCACACCACGAGCAGCCCGGCGACCGTGATCCCCGTGCGGGCCTGCGGCAGCATGATCCGCCGCAGAACCTGTGCCGCGGTCGCATCCAACAGCCCATGCTCCTCGACCTCCTGGTCGGCGGCGCGAAACACGGCCCCCAGCAATAATCCCGCCAGCGGCGTGAAGACCAATCCGTATAGCACGCCGCACGCGACGGTTGAGCCGGTCAGCCGATGCGTCGGCACGAGCGCGAAGACCGCAACCACCGCGACGTACAGCGGGAGACACGCGCCGAAAAGACCCGCCGCGGCGACGAGCGTGCGCCCCGGTACGTTCCACCGCGTCACGAGCAGGGCCGGCGTGCCGCCCAGCACGAGCGCTACGCCTGCGGCGAGCACGCACACCAGGGCGGTGTTGCCGAGCAGCGTGGCCCAGCGGGCGAGCGACAGCCCGGACGACAATTCGCCCGCGCAGGCGGCGCGTACGGCATCGCCCAGCGCCGCGGCCGGCACGAGCAGCGCGGCAATCAGCGGCAGCGCATGGAGAAACGCGGCGCTGTGAGCGCCCGCGTCGCGTGGTCGCGGTGGCCCGCCAATCATCGGCGCGGACGATACCCCGCCGGCGTCGCCGCGGCCAAGCCGGCCGACGCCTACCCAGCGGGTCCGCAGGCCGCTACGCTTAGCCGGTCATGAGCGTACCGCCGAAGCCGGCTTCGTCAGGCGACGCACAGACTAATAGTCTGTGCTCCACGACACGGACTGACGCACAGACTAATAGTCTGTGCTCCACACAGACGAATCGTCTGTGCTCCACACAGACGGATCGTCTGTGCTCCACCGCCGCACCGTTGTGGCAGCTTGTCGTTGCGATGGTCCTGGTCATCGCGCCGCTCATCGCGGTGTCGCAGATCATCGGCTACTGGCGGACCGACGTCGTCGATGACCAGATGTTCGGCTACTACGGCTGGCGGCTCGCGCACGGCGCCACCGTCTACCGCGACGTGTGGGACAACAAGCCGCCGGGCATCTACTGGGTCAACGCCCTCGGGATGCTCATCGGCCGCGACAGCTACTTCGGCGTCGTCGGGCTTTGCACCGTCGCCCTCGTCGCGGCCCACGTGGCCTTCTTCGCCGCCGCGGCGGCCGTTTATCACCGCAGCGCTGCGGCCCTGACGACGATTCTGCTGAGCTTCTTCGTCACACACGCATACTTCACCGGCGGCACGAACCGGACCGAGACGTTTCTCGTCCCCTGCGAGTTGATCGGCGTCGCGCTCTATCTGCGCGCCAGCGTGCGGGACCGGTGGTGGAAGTGGTTCCTGGCCGGTGTGTTCTGCGGGGCGGCGTTCCTTTTCAAACAGGTGGGCCTGGCCGCGTGGGGCTGCATGGGCCTGCACCTGCTGTGGCTCATCTTGCTGCACGGACTCCCGCTCGTCAGCGCGGTTCGCCGGGGGGCGCTGCTCGTCCTCGGCCTGGTGACCACGCTGGGCGTCGCGGCGGGGGTGCTGGCGTCGCAGGGCGTGCTGGGCGAGGCGTGGTACGCGACCTTCACGTTCAACCGCCTGTATTTCTCCGCGGGGGCCAGCCAGTTCCCGTACAACTACGTCACCTGGACGCTGCTCAAGCTGCACGTGCTGCCGACGCTGCTCCTGCCGCTGCTCATGGCGGCGGCAGCGACGATCCACGCCTTTCTCTGGTGGCGTCGGCCGCAGTTCCGCCCGCCGGAGATCGTCGCCACCTTGCAGACGCAAGGTCCGGCCTGCCCACACCACTACATGTTCTTTGCTTGCTGGTTTCTGGCGGCCTTGTACGGGGCGTTGCTCAGCCCGCACGGCTTCCGGCATTACCTCGTACCGACGATCCCGCCGCTGCTGATGCTCGCGGGCTACCTCGTGAATGTGCTGCGGGCCGAGTCGCGGCTGCTCCAGCGGATGCAACGCCGGGCGTGGGTCACCGTCGCGTTCGTCGTGCTGGGCTACTTCAGCCTCGACGCGGTTCGGCTCCAATTCGAGGAAATGTCCAAAATCCTCGTGTTTCGCCTGGATCCTTGGCTGACCGGGCATGGCAACTTCCAGCCGGCTGAATGGGAGACCATCGCCGAAGCGGTGGCCCGCCACACGCAACCCGGCGACCGCATCCAGTGCTTCGGCTACCTGCCCGGCGTCTACCTCCACTCCCGCCGGCTGAACGCCTGCCGCTACACGACGACCGAGAAAGTGGGCCAGATTGGCCCGGCGACGCAGTACATCGTGCGGGAGATCGAGGACGCCCTGCGCGGCGACCCGCCCGAAGCAATCGTGATTTCTCACGGCGACCATGAGTGGCTGCACCATGCCGACGCCCGCGGGCGGAAGTCGGACTTCGCGCTCGGCCCGTGGCTGGACGAGCACTACGCCCTCGCCGAGGAAATCCCCAAGTTCGGCACCTACTACGTGTTCGCGCGAAAAGACCTGGTGCGGTAGTGCAGCTCGACGGCGTCTTCCTGGACATGTACGGCACGCTCACGACCGGCGACCGGGCCGCCGTCGAGGCCGTCTGTCGTCGGATCGTCGCCGACGCGGGCCTGCCGCTGACGCCGGGCGAGCTGGCGATTATCTGGGGCGAGCGGTTCTTCCACGCGATGGACTTCGCCAACGGCGACGAGTTCGTCACGCTGCTGGAGCTGGAGGCCCGCACCCTGCGCGCCACGCTGGGCGGCTACCATGTGAGACTCGATCCGTATCCCTACGTCGCCGCGCTCGCGGACTACTGGCAGGACCCGCCCCTTCAGCCGGAAGTGCTGGACTTCCTGGCCGCGTTTCCACTGCCGATCTGCATTGTGTCGAATGCGGACCGTGTGGACATCGAGCGGGCGCTCACCCGGCACGATATCCAGGTCGCGGGGTTGGTGACTTCGCAGGATACGCGCTCGTACAAGCCCCATCCGGGCATCTTTCAAGCCGCGCTCACGCTGACCGGCTGGCGGCGCGAGCGCGTCATCCACGTGGGCGACTCCCTGCACAGCGACGTGGGCGGGGCCCGCGCCGTCGGTCTGCGCACCGGCTGGGTCAACCGCGCCCACCGCATCCATGACATCGGCAACCACGCGCCGGACTACGAGTTCGAGGACTTGCACGGTCTGGCGGCCCTTGTTGCGAGCTGGCCATGCCCGCCGAACGCTGGCTGATTACCGGGGCGTCGGGACAGCTCGGCAGCCACGTCGTGCGCCAACTGTCGCGGGACGCTGACGTCGGTGCGCTGCTCGCGCTCGCCGGACAGCGTGAAGTCGGCACGCCGGGAGTAGCGGTGCAACGCGTCGAGTTGGCGGCGCACGCTGAACTGCGGGCCTGCGTGCGTGAGTTTCGTCCGACGCACATCGTTCATCTCGGCGCGCTGACGGCCGTCAGCGAGTGCTTCAACCGACCCGTGGACG
>CAYMXT010000017.1:4341-30936 GCA_964394415.1 uncultured Planctomycetales bacterium | reverse complement strand
GACACAGACTGATAGTCTGTGCTGCACGCCAGAGACTGATAGTCTGTGCTGCACACGCTGTTCCCGGCTCGCCGCCGCACGGTTATCCTGACTGCATGAACGCGCCGCCGGTCACCAGCGATGTTCCAACGCTTCCGCCCCGCGACGCGGCCACCCACAAAGGCCAGGTCGGGCGCGTGGCGATCATCGCGGGCAGCCGCGGCCTGAGCGGGGCGGCCTGCCTCTCCGGCTTGGGGGCGCTGCGTGGCGGCGCGGGACTCGTGCGTGTGTACACGCCGGAGTCGGTGCGGCCGCTCGTGGCGGCCAGCGAGCCGTGTCTGATGACGGTCGCCTTGCCCGAGGACGGCGACGGGCGAATCGTCAACAGCGCAGAAACCGCTTGGGCGACGGTCGCGGCGATCGGTCCGGGATTGGGAACCAACTTCACGCTGCCCGCGGTCGTCGCCAGCTTTCTGGCGGATTTCGCCGGCCCGGTCGTGATCGACGCGGACGGTCTGAACAATCTGGCCGCGGTTTCACACTGGTGGGCGGCGCGGGCCAACCGCCCCACCGTCCTCACGCCGCACCCCGGCGAGATGGCCCGGCTGCGAACGGGAGCGGGGCTGCCGCCGCTGAATGGCGAGGACGATGACGCCCGGCTGCGCTGCGCGCACGAGTACGCGCGGGTCACAGGCTGCATCGTGGTCTTGAAGGGCCATCGCACCGTGGTCAGCGCGCCGGCGCAAGCATACATCAACAATACCGGTAATCCCGGCATGGCGACCGGCGGCATGGGCGATGTGCTGACCGGGCTGATCGCGGCGTTGCTCGGCCAGGGCCTGTCGGCCTTCGACGCCGCGCGGCTCGGCGTGTATGCGCACGGGCTGGCCGCGGACATGTGTGCCAAGGAAATCGGCCCGCTGGGCTACCTGGCGCGGGAGGTTGCGGATCGCCTGCCGGCGGCGCTGGCGCGGTGTGCCCACGGGCCGGTGGGCTTCCGGTAAACGAAAAGGAACCGCGGAGACGCCGACAGCGCAGAGGTCGCGGAGAAGATGGAAAAGGCGACAGGGCACGGGGGCAGGAAGGCACGAACTGGGGCGAACCAAGGCGCGTTCACGACCGTGTTGCCCCGTTGCCCCGTTGCCTTGTTGCCTTGTTGCCTTGTTGCCTTGTTGCCCTTCTTCTCTGCGACCTCTGCGCTCTCCGCGTCTCTGCGGTTCGCGGGGGTCAGACGAACGCCCGCGGGCGGGTCGCCCGCACGCCGATCTCGAAGCTCGACGCGAGCGTGCGGCGGCAATGGGCGACCGTGCCCGTCAGGAACATCGGTTCGCCGCAGGGATGCGCGACCATGGTTTCCACCCATGTCCCCACGGCGGCGTTGACGCTGATCTGGAGCGACATGCCGCCGCGCGAGACGTTGAGCGTCTCGCCGATCACGTTGCGGACCTCGCCACTGACCGGGTCCACGAGCCGGACACGACAGGGCACGCGGTACGGCACGCGCGGTTCGGCGCTCCCGCGACCGCGTGTGCGGGCAGTGCCGGACGGGTTGGCAAGGGCGACCGGGGTGGCGTTGGCGGGCGGGTTCATGGTGGGCTCTGCCGGCTGGGCGGTGACCGAATCTCGGGCTCGTCGCTGTTGTCACTATCGGCCGGCGGGCGCGCAGAGGATAAGAAAAGCGACGGCGCGCGGCACGCGATCCGAACCCACCGCGCAAGTGGTGGGCGAATGGCCCCGGACTTGCGTCCGGGGTTCGGATAGCCTGGCACGTCCTATCCGAACCCACCACGCAAGTGGTGGGCCGCACGAGGGCAGCGCCGCGCCGACGCTTGCCCCGGACTTGCGTCCGGGGTTCGGATAGCCTGGCACGTCCTATCCGAACCCACCACGCAAGTGGTGGGCCGCACGAGGGCAGCGCCGCGCCGACGCTTGCCCCGGACTTGCGTCCGGGGTTCGGACATGCCCCGCACTTGCGTGCGGGGTTCGGATGGGCACCCCGCCTACGGCAGCAACTCGACCTGCGTCCGGGCATCCGCGGCGACGACGCTGACCTCTCCGTCCGACTTCACCAGGCGAATCCGCCGGAGCCAGAACTTATCGTCCTTCGCGTGTGCGTACCAACTGCCGGTCTGCTGGAGTTCAACCGCCTGAACGACGCCTTCGACGGTCGTTTGCCAGTCGCGCTCGCGGCGGTCGATGGTCTGGGTGATTCGGACGCGTTGACCGGGTTGTAGTTGATCGAAAGTCATCGGTCGGACGGCACTCCGTCAGAGCATCACGCGGCGATTGTAGACCCACCACTCGAACAGCACCAGCACGAGCGCGACGCCGATAAACCAACGCCAAACCTCCGGCGTCGCGGTCTGGATCGCGGCCAGCTCGCCGATCGCAGCCCCCCCGCCGAGCTTGAGCGGGCCGGCGGGCGGCGCGATGTCGCTCTCCTGGTCATCTTCGAGGTTGACGGCGAAGCGGTCGCGGCCCGGAACGCCGCCGTCGGCCCGATAAACGCCCACGCGATCGGTGCCGCCGAAGTAGGCTTGCCCGCCGGCGTCGGCGGTCAACGTCACACTGCGGTCGCCGGGACAGACCAGTTGGATGTCAGCGCCGTCCGGCGGGAATGGCACGCGAAGGGGGTCGCCGGGCCGCAGCGGTTCGCCCTCGCTTTCGGACTCGCCGCCCAGGTAGCGAATCGCGTTGTAGATGAAGACGGGGAAGCTGAGCTTGCGGACCCAGGTGCTCTGTTCGACCGCGAAGGTGAGCACCAGGTACTGCCTGGTGCCGTCTGCGTAGCGGAACAGCACGGGGCCCTGCGGCCCCTCGACCAGCACCTCCGCCGCGGCCGGCACCTTCACGGCCTGGCTCTCGGCGATGAAGACATAATCAAGGGCGACGTGCCGCAGAATGGGGTGCGTCTCATTCCACCAGATCAGGGGGTGGTTCTCGACTTTCTCGCTCAGCTCAAGCCCGGCCGTCTTCGGGATCGCACCCAGAAAGATGAAGTTGCCTGCGGGCAGCCGCTCCGGCGTGTAGCGGTCGAAGAGCACCACATCGTAGTTTGACTGCCCATCCGTCTCGTAGTCCGCCGCGTTGGCCCGGTAATCGCCAGGCGACACGAAGGGGAACTCCTGGAGCGGCAGACCCCGCAGCACGCTGTCGAGAAACGGGTACTTGCCGTCCGAGACGACCAGCACGCGCTGCTTGCGCGGCGGAGGCACGACCGCGTACGCGGAGTTGTCGGTTCGCAGGGCGTCGGCGCGCGACAGGCGGGCCTCAACCACGGCGGAGCGCTCGAGAATCAGCGGCATGACCAGGGCGCGGGCGTGGCCGTCGGTGTCGCGCGCCGCAGAGGCGCTCGCTGGCGCGTCGCGTTCTGATGACGCGCTTGCTTGCGCTGCGCGTTCTGATGACGCGCTTGCTTGCGCTGCGCGTTCTGATGACGCGCTTGCTTGCGCGTCGCGTTCTGAGGCGGGGGCGCCTGCCAGGTCCAGCGGTTGCACCGCGCGCAACGTTCCGTCCACGTATAACGACACGTCGGTCGTGGCCGGATCGGAGCCGAAATTGCGCACGGCCAGAAACACCTCGACGCGGTCGGGCTGCTCGTAGCTCCGGCGCGTCCGCAACGCGGTGATGCCGACGTTGTCGCGCGCCTGGCCGACACGCAGCAGCTCCAGCGCGCCGCTGCGAACCGCGAGCTGGGCGAGGTTCGCCACGCGCCCGTCCGAGATCAACACGAGCCTCGCCGGCGACGCGGCACTTACGGGCGTCGCGTCCGTCGTTCGCGTCGGCGGGGCCAGGTACGCCTCGGCCAGGGCCAGACCCTCGCGCAGGTCCGTCCGCCCATCGGTCGGCTCGACGCCGCGAATCAGCTCGGTGAGGTCGGTCACACTCGTGGTGAACGGCGAGACGATCGTCGCCCGGTCCGAAAACGCGATCACCATGATCTGCGTGCGGGCCTGCGCCCCGGCCAGCGAAAAGAACGAGGTCCAGCCGCCGGCCCGCTGATTGAGCGTGCGCACGAGCCGAACGGCCTGCTCTTTGGCCTGGTCCAGCCGAGTTTCCTCGCCTTCCTGCGTGTTCATCGACGCCGAGCGGTCGAGCAGAATGACAACGCGGTCGGCGTCCGCGACGGTCGTTTTGACGATGGGCCGGGCGAGCGCCAGAATCGCGGCGGCGAGAATCGCGAGTTGCAGGAATAGCAGCAGGTTCTTCCGCAATCGCTGAAACGGGGCATTGACCTGGAGATCCTGGACCGCCCGCTTCCACAACAGCGTTGACGAGACGAGCTGCTCACGGCGGCGGAGCTTGAGGAAGTAGAGGATCAGCAGGACGGGGATTACGACCGCCGCCACCGCCGCCGCTGCCCAGAGGTTCAGGAAGGTCATGCTGCCTCGCGGGTCAGGCCGACTCCCAGATGCATGGGGAGCATGGGCCTCCGGCCCGTGCGGAATCGCGGTCGCACGGGCCGGAGGCCCATGCTCCCCGGGTCAGCGGATGAGCCCGCGCTGCCGCAAATACGCCAGGACCAGCACGTCGAAGTCTACCCGCGTGCTGGTGAACAGGTAAGTGATGCCGCGGCGGGTGCAGTGGTCGCGCAGACCCTGACAGTGGGCCTGGAGGTTGACCTTGTAGCGGTCGAGCAGCGGTTTGCTGATCGTGACCTCGGCCAGGTCGTCGTCCTCGACGTCGCGCAGCTTCAAATCGCCCGCCAGCGTCGGGTCGATCTCCTCCGGCGAGAGCGCCTGGACCACGTACAGGTCGAGGTTGCGGCTCAGGAGGTACCGCAGCCCGTCCGCGTAGCCGCCCTTGTCGAGGAAATCGCCGAGCACGACGACGACGCCCTTGCCCGAGTGGCGGACCGCGAACCGCTTGGCTACGGCGGCGAAGTCCGACGTGCCGTCGTAGCGGATGTCCTGGAGGAACGAGATGACCTTGGCGACCTGCCGCCGGCCACGCACCCCGCGCAGCTCGTGGGCCAGCGTGCTCGAATAGCCGTACAGGCTGACGCGGTCGTAGTTCACCAGGCCGATGTAGGCCAGCGCGGCGGCGACGCGTTTGACGTACAGGCCCTTGTGCGGGGTGCCCCAGTCCATGCTCTTCGATACGTCGCACAGGACGGTGACGTTGAGGTCCTCCTCTTCAAGGAACAGCTTGAGCATCAGCCGTTCGAGGCGGGCGTAGATATTCCAATCGAGGAAGCGCAGATCGTCGCCGACCACGTAGCTGCGGTAATCGGCGAACTCGACGCTCTCGCCGCGGCGTTTGCTGCGGCGTTCGCCCTTCATGCGGCCGATGAAGATCTTGCGGGAGATGATCTCGAGCTGGTCGAGCTTGGCGATGAAGTCCGGCGCTAGCAACTCGCCGTCGGCGGGGCGGGGGCTGGCGCGCGGCGGGGATGTGTGATGGTTCGGCAACGTGGCCATGCGTTGGCAGTCTACGGCGGATGTGTTGCGCTTGCATTGGATTGGCGTGGCGGTCCCCGGAAATCCAGCCGGCACCGTGGCTGTGGCGGAGTTGCCGGCCTTTTGCACCGCACGACGGATCGTCGCACGGCGTGGGTGTGCCGGAGTCGTTGCCGGCCTCCTGCACCCCGTTGGGGTGCAATTTACGGGGACCGCCGGGACCACGGGTGTCGTTCGCTGGCGCGAATTCCACCCGTGGCTACGCTCCTGCATCCCTTTGGGATGCCGTTCGTCCCGCAAGGCCGGCGCGGCGGGCGCTCAGCCCGCAAGGCCGGCGCGGCGGGTGGCCATCCCGAAGGGATGCAGGAACTTAGCCACGGGTGGCACGCCGCGCAGCGGCGGGCCACCCGTGGTACGCTGCCCGAAAACCAAGCCCACTCCGAAGGAGTGGAGGAGGGTCACATGGCGGGCACTTTCACAAAGCTGTGGTACCACCTGGTCTTCAGCACCAAGCACCGGGCCAATCTCATCACCCCCGAACTCCAGCCGCGCCTGCACGAGTACTTGGGCGGCATCGTGCGCGCCGCAGGCGGAACGGCCCTCGAAATCGGTGGCACGAGCGACCACGTGCATCTGCTCGTGCGTTGGCGCGCGGACGAGGCGGTTTCCGAGCTCCTCCGGCGCGTCAAACGCAATTCGTCGGCCTGGTTGCACGAGACCTTCCCTGAGCGGCGAGCGTTCTACTGGCAGAAGGGTTACGGGGCCTTCACGGTCAGCCACTCCAACGTCGAACACGTGCGTCGGTACATCGGGGGCCAGGGCGAACACCATCGCACGCAGTCCTTTCAGGATGAATTCCTGGAGTTCCTGCGGCGGCACGAGGTCGAGTATGACGAGCGCTACATTTGGGAATGAGGGCGGCCCCCGTATGTAGGCGTCGCCGCCTTCGGCTACGCAGACGCCCGGACGATCAACGTGTCGTTCTGCCCGCCGAAGCCGAAGCTGTTGCTCAGGCACGTGCGGACCGTCGCCTGGCGGGCCTGGTTGGGGACGTAGTCCAGGTCGCAGTTGGGGTCGAACTCCTGGTAGTTGATCGTCGGCGGAATCCGACCGTCGCGAATCGCCAGCACGCAGGTCATCAGCTCGACGGCACCCGCCCCGGCAATCAGGTGCCCGAACATGCTCTTGACGCTGCTGATCGGGACCTTCTTCGCGTGTTCGCCAAAGACCGTCTTGATCGCCCGCGTTTCGATCTTGTCGTTTTCCTCGGTGCCGGTGCCGTGCGCGGAGATGTAGTCGATCTCCTGCGGCTGGACGCGGGCGTCGGTGAGCGCCCCGCGCATCGCGGCGGTCGCGCCGCGGCCGTCTTCGTGCATGTCGGTGACCCGAAAGGCGTCCGCGGTCGAGCCGTAGCCCAGGACTTCCGCCAAGAGCGGCGCGCCGCGGCGCTTGGCACACTCGTACTCTTCGAGGATCAAGATGCCGGCGCCCTCGCCGAGGACGAACCCGTCGCGCGTGCGGTCGAACGGCCGCGACGCCGTGACGCACGTGTCGTTCCGCGTGGACAAGGCCGTCAGGCGATTAAACCCGGTGACGCCGAGCGGGTGGATCATGCTGTGCGCGCCGCCGGAGATCATCACGTTCGCGTCGCCCCGGCGAATCAGCAGCGTGGCCTCGCCGATGGCCTGCGTGCTGGCGGCGCAGGCGGTGAGCGTGTTGACGTTGGGGCCCTGGGCATCGAAGCGGCAGGCGATGTGCCCGGCGGCGCAGTTCGGGTCCTGCTCGAACTCCCGCGAGGCGGTCAAGCGAGCGCCGGCGGTTTCCGCCCAGCGGACCGCGTCCAGCTCGCGTTTGTCCACGTTCCAGCCCGCGATCGAAGCCGCGACGAAGCTGTCGAAGTCGATCGGTCCCTCGCCCCCGCCCAGATACACGCCGACCATCTCCGGGTCCACGTCCGGGCGACCGTTCAGCCCCGCGCTGCGCCAGGCCATCTCGGCGGCGGCCAGGGCGAAGCCCGCGTTGCGGCTGCACCCGGCGTGTCGGTCGTAGTGTGGGCCGATGAACGTCTGGAGATCGAAACCCTTGACCTCGGCCGCGAACTGCGTGGGAAACGTGCGGGCGTCGAAGTTGGCCGTCGGCGCGATGCCGCTCGCGCCGGCCAGCAGCCGCTGCCACACGCCCTCGATCTCGTGGCCGAGGGGCGTGATCCACCCCATGCCGGTGATGACAACGCGTCGGTTCATGCGAGACTCCGAGGCCGCAGCGTGAAAGCGTGGGAACGTGGGAACGTGAGAACGTGAGAACGTCGACACGTCGAGCAGCACCGTTCCCCCGTTCCCACGTTCTCACCTTCCCACGTGCTCACGCGTGTCCTCACGGGTTCCACCGTCGAATCACCAGCGCCGCGTTCTGTCCGCCGCCCAGCGCGTACGCCGTCGAGACCACATGCTCCAGGCGTGCGTCCGGCACGCCGTCGGTGACGACGTTGACCGGGCAGTCCGGGTCGGGCGGGGTGCTGTTGAACGCCGGCGGTATGCGCCCGGAGTGCAGCGCCAGCACCGCCGCGATGAAGTCGATCGCACCGCTGCCGGCGCCATTGTTGCCCAGGCCCGCCTTGACGTTCATCACGGGCACGCGGGCCTCGCCGAACACGCTGCGGATCGCCGCGGCTTCAGACCGATCGTGGTTGCGCAGGCCCGCGGCGAACGAGGCCACCAGGCTTACTGCGCCCGGCGCGAGCCCCGCGTTCCGTAACGCCTTGCGAATCGCGACCGCCGTTCCGCGCCCCTCCGGATGCGGGCGGCTCGGCTGCTTCGCGTCGTACGCATCGTGTCCCGCGCCGAAGCCGACGACCTCGGCGTAAATGCGCGCACCGCGGTGCTGGGCGTGTTCCAGCGCCTCCAGGATGACCAGCCCGCCGCCTTCCGATACCACCGTGCCGTCGCGGTTGGCCGCGAACGGCCGGCAGGCCTGTTCCGGCGCGTCGTTGCGCGTGCTCAGCCGCCCGCCGAGTTCCTGCCGCAGCAGGGCCATCGGGTTGCTCTTGCTTTCCGCACCGCCGCAGATGCACACGTCCGCCGCGCCACGCGAGATCGTGCGGAACGCCTCGCCGATCGCAAGGTGGCTGCTGGCTTCGCCGCAGGTGATCGTGTTGCTCGGTCCCTCAGCGTCGTGGACGATGGTCACGTGGCAGGCCAGCATGTTCGGGAGGAACTTCAGCAGCCAGAGCGGCGTGAGGTTGCTCATCCCCTCCGTGCCCCACTTCGCAAAGCTGAACTGCCCGCCCTCGTTCGCGCCGTGCAGGGCCTCCGCCAGCTCCGGCAGGTCGGCGCAAATCAGCCCCGCGCCGATGTTCGCGCCGAACCGCGTGCAATCGACGTTCAAACCGCCTTCGGCTTCGCCGCGCTCGACGAGGCAGCGCGTTCGCAGGCCGGCGTCGCGCACGGCGTGATACGCCGCGATGACCGCCAGCGCGATGTCGCGGGCCATGATCTTCGCGGCCTTGCGATAGGCCTTCGGCACGGCGTCGTTGATGCTCACGCTGTCGATTTCGCCGCCAACCTGGCTGCCGAAGCGGCTGGGATCGAAGCTCTGAATCCGCCGCAGCCCGCAGCGTTTTTCGAGCAGGGCGTTCCAGAACGCCGTCACGCCGACGCCGAGCGGCGTGACCGGACCGAGGCCGGTGATGACCACGCGGCGTGCGCTCATAGGGCGATCCTCTCCGCGGCGCCGTGGGTGTACGTCCGCAGCAGGGCCATGAAGTCCTCGGTGAAGACGAAATTTTCCTCGGGGAACTCGCGCCCGCTCAGGTTCTGATCGATGTGCGAAAACACCAGGTCCACCTCGCCGACCAGCTCGTCGCCGCGGCGGATTTCGCCGCGCGTCGCGGCGGCCGAATCCGTAAGCTGCTCGATGCAGGCCAGAAAGCGCACCTGGTCGCCGGGCCGCACGAGCTGGTGAAACACCGCTTGCTTGATCTTGGCGAGGATGACCTTCTCCTGGAAGTCGCGGGCGTGGCCGACGAGGATGCCCGCGGTCTGGGCCATGCCCTCGATCATCAGGCTGGCCGGCACGACCGGGTACCCCGGAAAATGGTCGTGCAGGTGGTCCTCGGCCAGCGTGTAGTTCTTCACGCCGACGGCCCGCTCGCCCGGCACGAACTCCTCGAAGCGGTCAAACCAGATCCAACGCACGAGTAACCTCAGGCGGCGGCGAGCTTCTGCTCGATAAAGTGGACGATCGTGCCCACCGTGAACACGCTCTGAATCTTGTCGATGCTGGGGTCCTTCTCGAAGGTGGCCCAATCGCCGTCCTTGATCCGCTGCTTGAGGGTCGCCAGCCCGGCGGCGTTGAGTTTGCGGTTCTCCTGGTAGGCCGGGTTGCTGAGGATGTCCGATTGCGTCAGTTCATCCTGGGCGATCTTGATGCTGAAGGCCTTCTCGAGGCGGAAGATGATGTCCAGGAAGTCGATTGATTCGGCCCCGAGGTCGTTGAAGAGCGTCGCGGTCTCCGTGACCTCCTCCTCCTCGACGCTGAGCGCGTCGACCAGCGCCTGGCGGACCTTCTCGAAGATTTCCGAACGGGACAGGGTGGCCATCAGGGGCGTCCTCCAACAGGGTGCATGGGCCTCCGGCCCGTGCGAGCGGCGTCGGTCACCATCGGCCAACAACCGTTCGCCTGACAGACTCCATCACACAGACACGCCCAGCGGCGGCGCGGTTGGGCGGCCATTCCACAGCAATCCGAACAACGCGCGCTGCTGCAACCGCAGCCGGGCGTCGAGCTCCGCACACCCGGCGTCTGTTTCCGTCAGGCTCAGGTGGCGCAACGTCAGCCGGCCCTTCACAATCTCCCGGCCGCCGCACGCGCCGCGCGCGTCGAAGCGACTGAGTGCCGGCGTCAGCTCCAGGCAGCGTGCCTCGAGCCGCAACACGTGGCCGGGCGCGGCGAAGCTCTTATAAGTAACGTTACGGGCTTCTTTCAGCAACACCAGGCTGGGTGCGAAATCCAGCGCCTCGCGCACCACCCACGCCGACGCCTGCACCAGCGCTTCGACCATCAGCACCCCCGGCAGCACCGGGAACTTCGGAAAATGGTCGGCAAGGTACTCCTCCGCCAGCGAAACCGCTTTCACCGCGGCGATGCGCTGCCGCGATTCGAGTTCCAGAATGCGATCAACCAGAACGAATCTCACGGGATCGACCCACTCCTGTGGCTGCGGCCGTGGCTGTAGCTATGGTTGTGCTGTGGCACCGGCTTCCAGCCGGTGTGTCCAGCACTTCGTTCGGCGGGATTCTACCGGCCGCCTTGCGCTGAAGCCAGCACGCGCACGGTCAATCGGGTACCACGAGGATTTGGTCCTGCGACCGTGCGCCCCCGATCTCACGCACGCCGATCCAGACGGTCGCGCCAGCCAGATCGCGCGCCGCGGGCACGCGATACGTCCGTGTCCGCGTCTCGCTGGGGCGGACGTTGAGGAACACGCCTTCCATTTGCGGCCGCTGCGGCGGTTGGCAGAAGCTGTTGAAGCTCACCACCGCCGGTGTGAGATTGCGGAACGATTGCTCAACGACCAGGTCATCGCCGTCCCAGCGGGCGGCGGCTTCGACCGCGATATCGCGCAGGCCCACCTGCACCGCCGCGTCCAGGTGGATGACCACCGCGTCCGGGTGCCGCAGATGCAGATCGACGCCGAGCTGCTGTCCGGTCGCGGTCTGCCGCGGCGGGACGGTGAAATCGAGCGGCTGGGTGAGCGTTTCGCCCGGTCCCAGCTCGACGCGAATCTCCGCCGGCGCGACGTGCCAGCCGGCCGGCGGATGCAGCTCGATCATCCCCGCCAGACCGCCGGGGTATGGGTTGCGGAGCATCAGCGTGGGGCGCTCCGCGACGTTGTGGACCTGAATGAAAAGCGGCTCGATCCGGAAGTTGTCCGGCAGTTGCAGCAGCGGGGCATTCACGTTCTGAATGATGAGCGGCACCGGTGACAGCCGCACACGGGCCCGCGGCCCGTCCAGCGTCAACGGCTGCTGAACACCGTGCAGGTCGAACGCAACCGCCCGCGCGCCCAGCAGCAGTTCCAGCTCGACGCCGGTCGCACGCCACGTCCACGCCACCATCGTGTCCTGGTCCGCCCGGCGGAAGACGAGCGCGACGCTGTCGTGCGGCAGGCTCAGCGCGGCGACGGCCCGGCTGCCCGCCAGGTAACGCCAGAGCGTGCGGAGCGGGATGAAATCGAGCGTCGGCTGCCAGCTCGCGTGTCCGCCGGTGGTGACCAGCTCGAACGGGGCCGGCACAAAGAGACGATCGGGATTGGCGAGCGCCGCGAGGGCCACCCGCCGCGCCAGGTCCGCCCGGCGGTCGTCGGGCGACAGACGGCTCGGATCAAAGCCGACGCTGAGCCAACGCTCCGGCCCGGGTGCCGGCTCGCGCGTGTCCCCCGCCGGCTGGTCGTTCCAGAACGCGACTTGCCAGGGGATAGCCGGAGTCGGCAGATCCGCGGGCAGCCAGTAGCAACATGTCTGCGCTGCGTCTACGTCGACCCCGTCGCCGGCCGTCGCCGTGGCGTTCTCGTCCAGCAGCGCCGCGATGCTGCCCGCGTCGAGGACCGACCGGGGGATGATGAGCCGCGGCAACGCCACGAACCGCTCCAGCCGGCGTTGGACAGCCCGCAACGTGTCCTCATTCCACCTGACAGGTTGGCGCAGCTCGTCGACTTCGCAGCCAAGCTGCCACGCGGCCACGTGCCCGCCGAAATAGGCGAGCACCGGCCCGGCTTCGTCGCTCCACGCCGCGTCGCGCACCAACATCTGGTGCAGCGACGGGCGCCCCGGCGCCCCGGCTGCGTCCGCGGGCGGGAGGATCACCCCGGTCGTCTCGACCTGACTGAGCGCCAGGTTGCGCGCCAGCTCACGGGCGCGCTGGAAGTACGCCAATTCCTCGTCCGCGCCCGGCCGTCCGAGCATCGGCAGACCGATCTTCACCGCGCCGCACGCAAGGGTCCGGACGAGATCCGCGGCCCCGTTCGGGTCGCCGTTCGCCCACGGACCCAGATCGATCCCGAATTCGCGGGTCCGCTCCGGCCCCGGAGGCAGGTCCGGCAATACCGCGAAGCGCAGCGCGCGGTCGGCCAGCACCACCGCCCCCCCACTCTCAGGCGTCCCATCCTGCCCGCTCACGCGCAGCTCCGCCTCATACAGCCCCGGCGCCAACTTCGGCACCGGAACCGCACGCTGGAGCAACTCTTGCGGCGCTAGCTCCAGCCGGTCGGAATAGTGCGACGCGCCCGCCAGATCGTGCAGCGACACCTCGACGGCCAACGGCACCGGCGTCGAATTGTGTACGTCCAGTTGCAGCGCTTCCGCCGCGCCGGGCTTGATCAGCCCCGCGGGGTTCGAGAACGCCAGCCGGGCTCGCGGCTGGCGAATCACCGCCAGGTCGTCGAACCAGACGCGCGCCTCAACGTCCTGCCGGACGATCGGATCGACTTCGCCCTCCGGCGGCGGCTGCCAAACGTAGTCCTGAAGCACCCAAAGCTGCATCCGCAGCGCGTACGCACCCGGCGACTCGATGTGCAGCGGCATTTCGACGCGCTGCCAGGCCGCGTCCGCTCCGGCCCCGACGGTCCGCACCGGCTGACTGGAGCGTTCACTGCCGGGGACGGGCTGCCCCTGCGCGTCGACCACGTAGCACGCCAGCAGGGCCGCGGCGTATTCGAGCTGCTCGACGCGGACATAGCCCTCGATCAGGTAGTCCGAATTCGGCGCCAGCGCCAAGTCGCTGTGCGTGTACTCATACGCGATGTTGCCGCCGCGCAGGTGAAACACGAACGACGGCGGGGCCGCATGTCCCTGGGCTTCGTCGAAGGTCGCGCTCGAGTAGGTCGGCAAGCCGTCGCCGGTCAGCCGCCGCCAGTGCATGGGGGTGTCTTCGTAGTTGCCGCGGCGGCGCTCGTCGAAATCGAAGCGCTTCACCGCGCGCTGCACGTCCTCGTCCGGGGACGTGGTCGGCGGCTCCGGCTGCGCAAGAACGGCCCCCCCCGGCGCGCGCAGCAGCGCTGCGACCAGCAGCAGTCGCGAAGCGGCCGAAACGAGCGCAGGACGGATGCGCGGCATATCCTGTTGCCGGTAATCATCGGCTGGACCGGGCGGGGGCAGTGAGTTGCGAGCCGCGCGCGGCACCGGCTTCGTCCCGCACTCGGTGCGCAGAATTCCGCACCCGGCGGGCGTTGGCAGGAAGACCGCGGCCGAACGCTCCGCGGGCCGCCTGTTCTGCCGTCCGATATTCGCGTTTCGCGCCGCGCACTGGTACGCTGATTGCTTGCGCAGAATCCGAACCCACCACGCAAGTGGTCGGCGGCTTGGCCCCGGACTTGCGTCCGGGGTTCGGATGCGCCGCGACACTCGAATCCAACCGCTCCGTTTCATCGGGAGATACGGCCCATGGCCAACGAAAAGCGTCGGATGGTGACGATCGACGGGAACCAGGCGGCGGCACACGTCGCCCACCAGGTCAGTGAGGTCATCGCGATCTACCCGATCACGCCCTCGTCGCCGATGGGCGAGTGGGCGGACGAGTGGTCGGCCCTCGGTCAGCCCAACATCTGGGGCACGATCCCGCAGGTCGTCGAGATGCAAAGCGAAGGCGGGGCCTGCGCCGCGGTCCACGGGGCCGCGACCACCGGTGCCCTGACGACCACCTTCACCGCGTCGCAGGGCCTGCTGCTGATGATCCCGACCATGTTCAAAATGGCCGGCGAGTTGCTGCCGACCGTCTACCACATCTCCGCCCGCACGGTCGCCACGCACGCCCTCAGCATCTTCGGCGACCACAGCGACGTGATGGCCTGCCGCGCGACCGGGTTCGGGATGCTCGCGTCCGGCTCGGTCCAGGAAATCATGGACATGGCCCTGGTGGCCCACGCCGCCGCGCTGGAAACGCACATTCCGTTCATGCACTTCTTCGACGGTTTCCGCAGCTCGCACGAAGTGATGAAGGTCGAAGAACTGACCCCGGCGGACATGCGGGCGATGCTCGACCCCGTGGCCCTCCAGACACACCGCCAGCGGGCCCTGACGCCGGACCGGCCGACGCTCAAAGGCTCGGCCCAGAACCCGGACGTGTTCTTCCAGGCCCGCGAGACGATCAACCCGTTCTACAACAAGTGCCCGACGATCGTGCAGTCGGTCATGGACCGCTTCGCGAAGCTCACCGGCCGGGCCTATCACCTGTTCGACTACGTCGGCGCGCCCGACGCCGACCGCGTCATCGTCATCATGGGCTCGGGGGCCGAGGTGGCGCACGAAGCGGTCGAGTATCTGAATCGCCAAGGCGAGAAGGTCGGCCTCGTCAAGGTGCGGCTGTATCGGCCGTTCGTCAAAGAGGCGTTCTTCGCGGCGTTGCCGAAGACGGTCACAGCCATTGCCGTGCTCGATCGCACGAAGGAGCCGGGGGCCGACGGCGAGCCGCTGTACAAGGACGTGGTCGCGGCGTTCGGCGAGCTTCATTGTGGCACCGGCTTCCAGCCGGTGGCGGCACCGGCCGGCAGCCCGTGCCCCACAATCGTCGGCGGGCGCTACGGCCTGTCGAGCAAGGAATTCACGCCCGCGATGGTGAAGGCTGTGTTCGACAACCTCCCGGGTGGCACCGGCGTCCGGCCGGTGAAGCCTCCCAAGAACGGCTTCACCATCGGCATCCGCGACGACGTGACGCACACGAGCCTGGACTACGACCCCGCGTTCAGCACCGAGGACCAGGACGTGGTGCGGGCGATGTTCTTCGGTTTGGGCGCGGACGGCACCGTCGGGGCCAACAAGAACTCCATCAAGATCATCGGCGAGGACACGCCGAACTACGCCCAGGGTTACTTCGTCTACGACTCGAAGAAGGCCGGGTCGATGACCGTGTCGCACCTGCGCTTCGGCCCCCAACCGATCCGCTCGTCGTACCTCGTGACCACCGCGAACTTCGTCGCCTGCCACAACTGGGCGTTTCTCGAGCGCTACGACATGCTGACCTGTGCCCTGCCGGGCGCGGTCTTCCTCATCAACAGCCCGTTCGCCCAGGACGAAACCTGGAACAGTCTGCCGCGGAAAGTACAGCAGGACATCATCGCCAAGAACTTGAAGGTCTACGCGATCGACGGCTACCGCGTCGCCAAAGAGACCGGCATGGGCAGCCGCGTCAACACCATCATGCAGACCTGCTTCTTCGCCATCTCCGGCGTGCTGCCGAAGGACCAGGCCATCGCCGCGATCAAGAACTCGATCAAGAAGGAGTACGGCAAGAAGGGCGAGGAGATCGTCAAGAAGAACTGGGCGGCGGTCGATCAGACGCTCGCGAATCTGTACGAGATTCCGGTGCCGGCCGCACCGACCAGCGACATCCCCATGCGGCCGCCGGTGCCGGACGAGGCCCCCGCGTTCGTCAAGGCCGTGCTCGGGCCGATGATCGCGTTTCAGGGCGACGACCTGCCGGTCAGCAAGCTGCCGTGCGACGGCGCCTTCCCGCAGCACACCGCCCAGTGGGAGAAACGCAACATCGCCCTCGAAATCCCGGTCTGGGACCCCGAGACCTGCACGCAATGCGGCAAGTGCGCCCTGGTCTGCCCGCACGCCGCCATCCGCATGAAAGCCTACGAGGGGGTCCACCTGAAGAACGCCCCGCCGACGTACAAGCACGCGAAGTACATCGGCAAGGAATTCGAGGGCTACGTCACGACGATCCAGGTCGCCCCCGAGGACTGCACCGGCTGCGCGATCTGTGTCGAAGCCTGCCCCGTCAAGAACAAGAAGGAGACCCGCCTCAAGGCGATCAACATGGCGTTCCAGCCTCCGTTGCGGGCGCCGGAGAGCGTCAACTACAAGTTCTTCCTCGACCTGCCCGAGATCGAGCGCGACAAGCTGCGCGTCAACACGGTCAAAGGCTCGCAGTTCCTTCAGCCGCTATTCGAGTACTCCGGGGCTTGCTCCGGCTGCGGCGAAACGCCGTACCTGAAACTGGTCACCCAGCTCTTCGGCGACCGCGTCATCATCGCGAACGCGACCGGTTGCTCGTCCATCTACGGCGGCAACCTGCCGACGGCCCCGTGGGTCATCAACCGCGAGGGCCGCGGGCCGGCGTGGTGCAACTCGCTGTTCGAGGACAACGCCGAGTTTGGCCTGGGCTACCGGCTCACCTTCGACAAGCACGGCGAGTACGCCCGCGAGCTGGTCGGCAAGCTGCGAGATGCGCTGGGCGCGGACCTGGCGGACGCGCTCATCAACGCCGTCCAAAAGACCGACACCGACATCGCGGCGCAGCGCGAGCGGGTGGCGACGCTCAAGGAGAAGCTCCACCGGCTGGAAGCCGGTGCCGCGGCCGCGGACGCCCGCGCGCTACGCGAGGTCGCCGACGCGCTCGTGAAAAAGAGCGTCTGGATCGTCGGCGGCGACGGCTGGGCGTACGACATCGGCTACGGCGGCCTCGATCACGTGCTGTCGCTGGGCCGCAACGTCAATGTTCTGGTGCTCGACACCGAGGTGTACTCGAACACCGGTGGCCAGTGTTCGAAAGCCACCCCGCGCGGCGCGGTCGCGAAGTTCGCCGCGGGCGGCAAGCCTTCGGTACAGAAGGATCTCGCCCTGATGGCGATGACCTACGGCAACGTGTACGTGGCGACCGTGGCGATGGGCTCGAGCGACGCCCAGACCGTCAAGGCGTTCATGGAGGCCGAGGCGTATGACGGTCCGTCACTCATTATCGCGTACAGCCACTGCATCGCGCATGGGATCAACATGCGGCTGGGGCTGGACACGCAGAAGCGGGCCGTCGACAGCGGACATTTCGTGCTGTTCCGTTACAACCCCGAGCTGGCGGCCCAGGGCAAGAACCCGCTGCTGCTGGACTCGAAGGCCCCGACCATCAAGTACGAGGAATTCGCCTACCAACAGACGCGGTTCAAGATGCTGACCAAGAGCAAGCCCGAAGCCGCCGCCCGGTTGCTCGTGCAGGCCCAGCAGGACGCCGCGCGCCGCTGGCGGTTCTACGAGCAATTGGCGGCGATGCAAGGCGGAAGTAACGAGTAGCGAGTAGCGAATAGCGAGTGAGAAGACCGCCTGGCGAGAGTAATTCGCTACTCGCTATTCGCTATTCGTAATTCTTGAAGGGTGCATGCGATGGACCTCTCCACAACCTACATGGGTCTGAAGCTCAAGAGCCCCCTCGTCCCCTCCGCCGGCCCGCTCACCGCCCGGCTGGACAGCCTGCGCGAGCTGGAGGATAGCGGCGCCGGGGCCGTGGTCTTGCACTCCCTCTTTGAAGAGCAAATCACGCACGAGGCCCTCGAACTCGATTCGCTCACGACCCAGGGAACCGAAAGCTTCGCCGAGTCGCTCACGTACTTCCCCGTCGCCCAGGACTATCGCCTGGAGCCGGACGACTACCTCGACCACGTCCGCCAGGCCAAGGCCGCGCTCGACATCCCCGTCATCGCCAGCCTGAACGGCGTGACGGTCGGCGGGTGGGTCGAGTACGCCAAGAAACTGGAACAGGCGGGCGCCGACGCGCTGGAGCTGAACGTGTACTACGTCGCGGCCGACCCGGACCAGCACAGCCCCGACGTCGAGAACCGCTACGTGCAGATTCTCAAGGCGGTCAAATCGCAGGTACGCATTCCGGTCGCGCTCAAGCTCGGCCCCTATTTCAGCGCGCTGGCGGGTTTCGCCCGGCGGCTCGACGAGGCCGGCGCGAATGGTCTGGTGCTGTTCAACCGCTTCTACCAGCCGGACATCAACCTCGACCGGCTCGAGGTCGTGCCGGACCTGATGCTGAGCACGCCGTTCGAAATGCGGCTGCCCCTGCGCTGGATCGCGATTCTGCACGGCCGCATCCGCGCCAGCCTGGCCGGCACGACCGGCATCGCGACCGGACATGACGTGCTCAAGATGCTCATGGCGGGGGCCGACATCACGCAGTTGTGCTCGGTGCTGCTGCGCAAGGGCACGCGCGAGCTGACCCGCATCCGCGGCGACCTGGCGGCCTGGATGGAAGAGCACGAATACGAGTCGGTCGAGCAGATGAAAGGCAGCATGAGCCAGAAAGCCTGTGCCGACCCGGCCGCCTTCGAGCGGGCCAACTACATGAAGACGCTCAACAGCTACGTGTAGCGCCGCGCAGCCGCCCCGCTGGCTGGCGCTGCGCGTTCTGATCGTCGGGTACGGAGCCTTGCCGCTACCACGCCGCGGCGGTGATTGCCAGATGGAATTCGCCGCACTCGGAGCTCGAGTAGCCGTCCACGATGATGTAATAGTCCGTCCCGGCGGTCAGCGGCAGGCCCTCGATCCGCGAGATGTACGCGAGGGGGTACTGCGGCGACGTGCAGGCATCATCGTTGCACGCGAGCGGCCAGCCGAAACAGAGGCCCTCGTAGACATACATTTTCGTGTCGTAGACGGTGCCGTCCTCACACAGTGACAACGTGACCATCTCGTCATGCACCGGCGTGTACCGGTACACGAGGTCCGGCGCCAAACTTCCGTCAAACGGACACATCGCCTCATAATCGTGCGTGTACAGGCACGTGTCGCCGAACGCGGTGATCGGCAGCGGACCGGCCAGCACCAGCGGCGGCGAGCAGGTATCGCCGAACACGTCGGCACAGGGGTAGGGGTCGCAAGGCACGCCCGCGCCCAGGAAGACGCCCGTGAATGTGACTCCGGCCCCCAACAGAGCCACAAACGGGTTGATGTCGTCAAAGTCCACCACGCCATCCATGTTGAAATCGCAATTGCCCGGCGGGCAGCCGGGGATCGTCCCGCCGGACAGCACGAGGACGAAATCGTGGATGTCGTCGAAATCGGGATCGCCGTCGCAGTCCACGTCGCCCACGTTTGGGCCGCACATGGGCTGAGTGACTTGCACGCAGACGCCGTTGGAATAGCAGCAGGCGCCCACGGGGTCCATTTGAGCCCCAGCGAGGGGTAGACATGCCAACAAGAGCAACGGCGCGACCCGGCTCGGTGCTCCGCCACACAAGTTCCGACAATTGCCGCCGTTCATGCGCAGTCCTCCTTGGCCCGTTTACCCGCGACGTGCGCTGCGAAACGGCACGCACCGGCCGCTCTTTGTAGCGCGCCGCTCTCCGCGCGCAGTGTACCGCCGGGCCAGCGCGCGATTCAAGCGCCTGGCGCGAGACGCGCCGCTTACGGAGGGTGAAATGATAGAATGGAACTGGCAAAAACGGCCCCGCCGGGAGCTGCACTCTGAGGCTGTTGTGCGCCCGCGGGCACTTTTTCGAGAGAAGGAGAGGCGAATGACACGTCTGGGCTGGTCGTTGCTCGCGGTGAGCGTTACGGGGCTGTTGGTGGGTTGCCAGGCGAAACGCGTGCAGACGCAGGACGCACCGCCCGCAGTGACCATGAGTGCCCCGGACACGAGCGCCGCGTCGCCCGACTGGCGGCGCGAGCGCGAGCGCTTGGCGCTGCGCGGCCTGCTCTACGACACCGGCCGCGTCGAGATCGACGCGGCCTTCGCCGCCACGGTAGCCGACCGCGGCAACGCCGCCGCGGCCGAAGCCGAGTACGCCCGCGGCGTGCTGCTGCTGGAGGAGAACGACCAGCTTGGGGCGCTAGCGACCTTTACGCGCGCCGTCATCATGCGGCCGGACAACGCCGAGTTCTACGCGGGGCTGGCCCGCGCGCTCATCTATCGCGGCGGCTTCAGCAGGCAGGCGTTTGCGGCCCTGCAAACCGGCCTCGAACTTGCTCCTGAATCCGTCGAGTTGCATTACCTGCACGCGGACCTGCTGAACCGCGTCGGACAGCGCGACGCCGCGGCGGACGAGTATCGCGTCGTGCTCGCGCTCGAACCGGGCCACGGCGAAGCCCACGTGCGGCTCGCGGTGCTCTCGTACTACGCCGGTGACACAGCGGCCGCGTGGGAGCACTATCGGGTCGCTGAGGCGCTCGGCGCGGACGTGCCGACCCAGCTTGTGCCGCTGCTCAACGGCGAAGGCGGCCTCGCGCAACGCTCCGGTTCACGCGCGCTTCCGGTGATCGGGCCACAGGTACGGATCGACGTCGGCGGTGGTACTTTCGCGGCCAACGAGACGAGTATGGCATCCATCAATGCCAACCCCCTGGAGGCGGTCGGGAGCTGGAACGACTGGCGCGCGTCCGGCAGCAGCGAAGTGATCCGCATGGGCGTCGCGGTGACCCTGGATGGCGGCAGTACCTGGACCGACTTTCTGGTGCGCCCGCCCCTCAGCAACCAATCCGGCGTCGAAGGCGACCCCATGACGTGCTACGACAATCGCACCGGCACGCTCTGGGTCGGCGCCATCTCCTTTGCCAGCAACGGCGGCCTCTACGTGGCCCGCAAGAACGCCGGGCAGACGACCTTTGCCCCCTCCGTCATGGCCCGCGCCGACAGCGGCGCGGACAAAGGCTGGATGGCGGCCGGCCAGCTCTACAATGACCCCAACCAGACGCGTGTCTACATCGCGTATAACGGCGGCTGTCTGTACTCGACGAACCTGGGGCAGACGTGGAGTGTGCCCGTGTCCCTCGGGACCGGGCTGGGCTTTTTGCCGCGTGTCGGTCCCAACGGCGAACTCTACATCGCCTACTGGAATGTCAGTAATGGCATCCGGCTCAAGCGCAGTCTGAACAACGGTGCATCGTTCACCACGCATAACATCGCCACGCGGCTCGACACCTGGGATACGCAGTCCCACTCCCGCATCCCCGGTACGTTTCGTGTCCCCCCGCTGACCTACCTCGCCGTCGATCCCGTGGTCGGCACGCTCTACTGCGTCTATTTCGACACGACCAATATTCAGGGTGGCAATTACAACCTGAATCTATACTTCACCAAGTCTACCGATCAGGGCACGACCTGGTCCACCCCGGTCGTCATCAACACCGACAGCACTCCGCCGCGCGACCAGTTCTTCCCCTGGATCGAAGTCGACCAGGCCGGCCGGCTGCACGTCCTGTCGTACGACGCCCGCCGCACGTCCCAGAACGACACGGACGTCCACGGCTGGTTTGACGCCTACTACACCTACAGCCAGGACGCCGGCGCGACTTGGACAGAAGTGTGCCTCACCCCCGCCGCGTTTGACAGCGACAATGACGGCCTGAACCGTACCAACCAGTTCCTCGGCGATTACAACGGGCTGGGCGTCGGCGGCAACCGCGTCTACCCGTGTTACCTCTCAACCCAGAACGGAAACCCGGACATCTTCACGAACGTGATCGTCTGGCCCGGCGTGGGTGACATGAACTGTGACGGCGTGGTCAACTTCGACGACGTCAACCCGTTCGTGCTGGCGCTTTCCGACCCCGGGGCCTACGCCGTCGAATACCCGGATTGCGACCTGCTGAACGGCGATTGTAACGGTGACGGCGCGGTTGATTTCGATGACATCAACGCCTTCGTGGCGCTGCTGAGCGGGGCGTAGCGGCCGCCGCCGGGCGCGGCGCGGCGAAGTCGAACTGGTGGCTTGACGTAAACCGCACAGACGAACCGTCTGGCGCGTGATGACTGAATGAACGTGCGCAAATGGGCGGCGCCTGTCCGAGCCGCGTGCGCAAGCTCGCGGACATAATTGCGACCGCTCGCGCGGTCGGCTCGGATCTGCGCTGCCGAATCGCGCACGGTGATTTAGGGCGCTACGCTTCGATCAGCATTCGCGGCGGGTCTTCGACGCACTCCTTGATCCGCCTGAGAAACGTGACCGATTCGCGGCCGTCAATGATACGGTGGTCGTACGTCAGCGCGACGTACATCATCGGCCGAATCACCACCTGCCCATCGCGCGCCACCGGACGCTCCTGCACCGCGTGCAGACCCAGAATCGCGACCTGCGGCGGGTTGATGATCGGCGTCGCCAACAGCGAGCCGAACACGCCGCCGTTGGTAATTGTGAATGTCCCCCCCTGAAGCTCCTCGATCGTGATCTTGCGGTCGCGCGCCCGTGTCGCGAGGTCGCCGATGGTTTGCTCGATTCCCGCAAAGCTCAGGCGCTCGGCGTTGCGGACGACCGGCACGACTAGTCCATGGTCCGTGCTCACCGCGATGCCGATGTCGTAGTAGTTCTTGTAGACAACGTCATCCCCGCGGATTTCCGCATTGACCGCCGGGAACTGCTTGAGCGCGTCAATCGCCGCCTTGACGAAGAATGACATGAACCCCAGGCGTACGTTGTAGCGTTTCTGGAATTCGTCGCCGCGCTCCTGCCGCAGCCGCAGCACCGCCGACAAGTCCACCTCGTTGAAGGTCGTGAGCATCGCCATCGACTGGTTGGCCTCGACGAGGCGCTGGGCGATGCGGCGGCGGAGCATCGTCATGGGGACGACTTCTTCGTGGCGGTCGCCGGACACATGTTCAGGGGCTGCACCAACTCCCCGCCCTTCTGCGGCGGGGGTGTTTCTGGTGGCACCGGCTTCCAGCCGGTGTGCCGGACCCTCACCCTGCCCCCTCCCCACCAGGGAGGGGGTCCGCGCTGTCGCGACGTGGCGTTGCACGTCTTCCTTGAGCAGCCGACCACCGGGGCCGCTCGCCGCGACGTGCTCCGGCTGCAAGCCCGCTTCCGCAAGCGCCCGCCGGGCCGCCGGCATGACCCGCGCCTCCGCCGCCGCGGCCTTTGGCGTCGGCGGCGCGGCGGGCGCGTGGGCCGGGACGACGCCGGCGGGGCGTTCGGCTTCCTCGACCAATGCGATTACGGTTCCCACCGGAACGATCTCGCCGACCGTCTTGAGCCGCTGTCGGAGGAATCCATTGACCGGCGCCGGCAGCTCCATCGACGCCTTGTCCGTCTCGATCTCGACGATCGCCTCGTCGCGCTCGACGTAATCACCCTCGCCTTTGAGCCATTCTCCGATCTGTACTTCCGAAATGGACTCGCCGGCGTTCGGGATCTTGAGTTCGACGGTCATGCGGTCATCTCCCGAGTGTTGCATTTGTCACAAGGCCGTGGAGCACAGACTACTAGTCTGTGCGAAGCGCTCACGAGCACGAACTGCGGCAGCGCCTCACAACAATCGCCTCGCAGGGGGAGCATGGGCCTCTGGCCCGTGTCCCGGCGCACCGGGATGCGCACGGGCCAGAGGCCCATGCTCCCCGGCCCGAAACGCCCAAGTGCTTCTGAGTCATTACGCTAGACAAACGCAGCCGCCAGCAGACGTTCCTGCTCCAGCTTGTAGCCGGCGGCCGAGCCCGACGCCGGGCTGGCCGCGGCGGGCCGGCTGATGACCGCAAACGGCCAGCGGCCGAGCAGCGTCGCGCCGAATCTTAAGCGGAAATGCGGGCCCGCGCCCATGTTGGCCGGCTCTTCCTGAACCCAGAAGACCGGCGTGCCGGCGGCGTAGCCCGCCAGCGCCGCCGCCAGCGTCTCGTCGGCGAGCGGATAGAACTGCTCCACGCGCACCAGGGCGACATCGTTCCGCTCCTGCTTCTGACGCGCGGCGGACAGCTCGTAGTACACCTTGCCGCTGCACAATAAGACGCGGCGTACGCCGGCCGGGTCCGCCGACGAGTCAGGAATCACGCGCTGGAAGCGCCCGCGCGCGAGATCGTCGAGCGACGAAGTGGCCGCGGGCTGACGGAGGAAACTCTTGGGCGTCAGGACCACCAGCGGCTTACGCCACGGCCGGTGAACCTGCCGCCGCAGCACGTGAAAGAACTGCGCCGGCGTGCTCGGCGAAACGATTTGCATGTTGTCGTCCGCCGCCAGCGCCAGGAACCGCTCGACCCGGCAGCTCGAGTGCTCCGGCCCCTGCCCCTCCTGGCCGTGCGGCAGCAGCAGCACCAGTCCGCTCAGGCTGAACCACTTGTCCTCCGCCCCGGCCAGGAACTGATCGACGATCACCTGCGCGGTGTTCACGAAATCGCCGAACTGGGCTTCCCACAGCACCAGTGCGTCCGGATACGCAATGCTATATCCATACTCAAACCCCAGCACGCCCGCTTCGGACAACGGGCTATTGTAGACTTCAAACGGGGCCTGGTCTGATGTCAGGTGTTGCAGCGGCGTGTACGCATGTCCGTCCTCGTAATCGTACAGGATGGCGTGGCGATGGCTGAACGTGCCGCGGGCAGAGTCCTGTCCGCTCAGCCGCACGCGCGTGCCCTCGGCCACCAGCGTCGCGAAGGCCAGCTCTTCCCCCGCCGCCCAATCGAGCGGCTTCGCGCCCTGCGCCTGCTGCCGCCGCAGTTCGAGGAGTCGGCGGAGTTTGGGATGCGTGTGAAAGCCGTCCGGCACGCGGGCCTGCGCCGCGAGCAGTTGCGTCAGCCGCTCGCGCGGCACACCCGTATCCGCCTCCGGGACATCCGCGTCCGGCCCGCCGCGGTACGCGCTCCAGATGCGCCCGAGCACGCTCGGACGCACCGCCACCGTGGGACCGTCCGTCCGCGCCCCGGCCAGCTCGCGTTCCAGGTACGCCCGGCGGTCGGCGGCAATCCGGTCGGCTTCCTCCTTCGCCACGCCGCCGAGCTGAAGCAGATGCCGCAGATATCCATCGCGAACCGTGGGCCGCGACTCGATCCGCCGATAGAGCAGCGGCTGCGTGAACGAGGGCTCGTCGCTTTCGTTGTGCCCGTACCGCCGATAGCCGTACATGTCGAGCACGACGTCGCGGCGGAACGTCCGGCGAAAGTCCAGGGCCAGCCGCACGACCTGCGCGACGGCTTCCGGGTCTTCGCCGTTGACGTGGAAGATCGGGCTCTGGAGCATCTTCGCGAGGTCGGTCGCGTAGAGGCACGAGCGGCCTTCGGCGGGCGTCGTCGTGAAGCCAAGCTGGTTGTTGACGACCACGTGCAGCGTGCCGCCGGTGCGGTAGCCATGAAGCTCGCTGAGGTTCAGCGTCTCCTGCACGATGCCCTCGCCCGCGAAGGCCGCATCGCCGTGGATGAGGAGTGCCAGGCTGTGCTCGCCGTCCCGGTCGCCCAGGCGGTCCTGCTTGGCGCGGGTGCGGCCGAGCACGACGGGGTTGACGAATTCGAGGTGGCTGGGGTTGAAGCACAACGCGAGATGGAGCTTGTGGCCGTCGGCGGTGGCCCAGTCGCCGTGATAGCCGAGGTGGTACTTCACGTCGCCGCGGCCGACGTACAGCTCGGCGTCAACGTCCTCAAACAGGCGGAAGATCTCGCGGGGACTCTTGCCCATGATGTTGGCCAGCACGTTCAGCCGCCCGCGGTGGGCCATGCCGATGACGATCTCCTCGACACCCTGCGAACCGGCGTGCTCGATCGCCAGGTCGAGCAGCGGGATCAGGCTCTCGGCCCCCTCCAGCGAGAACCGCTTCGCCCCGACGTACTTCTTCTGGATGAACTCCTCGAAGATGACTGCGTCGGTCAGACGGGTCAGGATGCGGAGCTGCTCCGCCCGCGTCAGCGCCAGGCGGTTTTGAGTGCCCTCCATCCGCTCCTGGAGCCAGTGGCGCACCTCGAGCGAATCGATGTGCATGAACTGCGCGCCGATCGAGCGGCAGTAGGTGTTCCGCAGCAGGAACAGGATTTCGCGCAGCGTGCGGACCGGCGACCCGTGAATCGTGCGGGCGGAGAAGGGGCGCTCCAGGTCTTCGCGCGTGAAACCGTAGTAGGCCGGCTTCAGTTCCGGGGAGTTCGGACGCGGATGATGCAGCGGGTCGATCTGCGCGATGATGTGCCCGCGGACGCGGTAGGCGCGGACGAGCTGGTCCACGCGGTCCTGCCGCACGTCCACCGGCGCGGCGGCGGCGTGGCCGTTCCGCGGCGGCGGCGGGTTGAAGATGCTGGACGGTCGGAAGCTCGGCCCCCGCCGGGCGCCTCCGCCGAACGGGTCACCCGCCGGCAGGTCCGCGAAGTACGCCTGCCAGCGCGGCGGCACGGCGGCGGGGTTGCGCAGGAAATCCGCGTACAGATCTTCGACGAACGCCAGGTTGTTCGGGTTCAACGCACGCGCGGGGTCGCTCATGCTCGGATTCTCGGCCAACCAGCCCGGGCGCGGCGCTCGAGGGCAGCACACCAGCCGATCGTGTGGGGATTATAGCCGGGCGGTGTGCCGCTGCTCGGCGAGCAGTGCGAACGCCATGTGCCATTTCCCGCCGCGCCGGGACGGCGGCACACGGCCGGTCCCTCGCCTTGGCGCTCACATCTCGGCAATGGACGGCTCTCGGCATACCATTCACAGTGCGGCGAGGCGACTGGCCGGTTGCGGTGGGGCCGAGGTGTGCCCCGTGAGCAGAAGGGTGGCCAGGCC
>CAYMXT010000017.1:0-4331 GCA_964394415.1 uncultured Planctomycetales bacterium | reverse complement strand
GGCCGACCTGGCCGCCGCGCGCTCGAAATTCGAATCGCCAGCCGGCGCCGTGCGGCAACCCCGCGGCGGGTATAATCGCGCGCGAGATCGCCTTGTTGGACATTCCGCAGCAGGTCGATTACTGGCGCAACGGCAGCGTGGAGGACTTCTCCGCCGCGGAGTTGCTCGCGGCGCAGCATCCGCGCCATGCGCTGTTCTTTGCACACCTCGCGATGGAGAAGATCCTCAAGGCCCATGTGACCCGCGCGACGGCGGAGGTGCCGCCGCGCATTCACGACCTTCTGCGACTCGCCGAACTGGGGGCTGTTGCGATGCCGGCGGAGCGGCGCGCGTTCCTGGCTCGGTTTCAGCAGTTCTGTCTGGCAGGGTGGTATCCCGACCTCCAGCGCGGCAGGCCGGATTCGGCCGGCGTAGCCGCGGAGTTGGCGCAAGCCCGCGAGGTGCTCACGTGGTTGCAGAGACAGTTGCCTTGAGCATCCGTCAATATCTGACTGCTGTGCGCGCCGCGGGGATCCACGCGCAACGGGCGGTGTTGTTCGGTTCGCACGCGCGCGGGGCCGCGGGCCCGTGGAGCGACATCGACCTCGTGATCATCGCGCCGGAGCTGGATGCGGCGGACACGCGCCGGCTGACGGACACGCTCTGGGAGCTGCGGGCCGTCACCGACGCGCGCATCGAGCCGATCGCCTGCGGCGAACGTGAATGGCTGGCGGACGGCGGCCGACCGATTCTGGAGCTGGCGCGGCGCGAGGGCTTGGTCTTTGAGGTGAATTGACCTGCCCCGCCGCCTTCGCCGGCACGCAGGCCGCGGCGCACCCGTGAACAGCCGGGACCGCACTGTTCCACGTCACTGCCCGCCCGCGTCTCCGGGGACGAGCCAGAGATATCCGCCAGTGGCGCGGCTTCCGTCCAGGCCCGCGCCCAGCGCGACGGAGACCGGTGTGAAACCGTCGGCGTCGTCGTCCACGTAGCGTAGCGCCAACCGATAGCGCACGCCGGCCGTCTGCCCGCCCTCCGGCGTGCGCGGCAGCGTGAACCGCTGCACGCGCGTGCCGTCCGCACGCTTCTCGGCCGTGCAGTTCCACCCCCTGGGCGGCGCGCCGCCGGAGGACAACTTCACTACCGGCTTCTCGTCCGCCGCAGCGAGGGTCACTTCCACATGCTCATCGACGCCTTCCCAGGCCCAGCCGATGAGCAGCCGATCGCCCGCCATCGGCTGCCCCTCGCGCACGCCGACCACCTGGTCGTCCTTGCTCACCACCGCGACTAGTACCCGGTCCGCTTCGACTGCCGCGTACGCCGTCGCCGTCACGCTGGCGCGCTGCTCGGGCGGCGGCGTCAGCTCGCCGAGGCGGTAGCGGGCCGTCGTGAGGTCGTCGCCCTTCGCCAACGCCGGCACGACCGCGGGGGCCTGGATGCCGAACGGCACCTCGACTGCATCGCCTTCCAGCGACACCTTCAGCGTTGCCGCGACCACCGGCGGTCGCGCCGCGCCTTCCCACGTCAGCTTGGCTTCACTCCGCAGCGTTTCCCGGGCCGCGCCGCGCAGCCCGGCGGACGTCTCCGCCGCACGCAGGGGCGTGTCCTTGGGCAGACGCAGTTGCCAGTAGCTGCTTTTCAGCGCGCGCGGGGCGTCCAACTCGAATCGAAGCGTGCCCTCCTGAGCGACCAGCACGGTCGCGGGCAGGCGCAGCCACGGCTTGGCCAAGCTGAGCTTCGGCTCCGGCTGCGGCGACTTGAGCGTCAGCGCAACGAAGATCGGATGGGTCTGCGCTGGCAACAGGGACGGTGCGCTCGACGTGAGTAGGGGCAGCGCACGGCGTGCGAAATCGAGCGCCACGAGCTCACCCGGTGCCCCGGCCGCGGGCGCGAGCACCGCGGGCAGCACGCGATTCGGCCGCGGAATCAGGACCGCCACCTGTTGCTTGCCGCCGACAAACAAGGCCGATTCGAAGGCGTCGGGTGCGCCCTCGACGGGACCGACATAGCGGCTGCCGGTGAGCTGCCCGGCGGCGGACGCGTAGCCCAGCAACGTCGTGCGCGGACTGAAGTCACGCCGCACCAGGCCGCGCAGACCCGCCGGAAACGCCGGATCCGTGTCGTCGTCACGCAGGTCGAACCACAGCAGCCCCGCCACGCCCGCCGTCGCCGCCCGCACGTAGTAGCGCAGCACGTCCTCGGAGTCGGCATCGAACCCCGCGCCCGCCAGCGGTTGCGCGTCGTGCAGCCACCAGTCGGCCGCACGCCACTCGACGCCCGCCTGCGCGAGCGACGCGAGCGCCTCGGTAACATACCCCGTGGTGCGGACGACCAGCGGGACGGCGGGGTTCGCCCGGCGCCACGCGACGACATCGAACTTCTCACCGGATGCCATGAGCGCCAGCGCCGGCGGCAGCACGTCCAGCTTGACGCCCGCCGCCGCGACACGCTCCCGCACGCCGACCGCGACCTGCGCCTGGGCGGCAAACCCCGCCCCGCCGGTTGCGTTCGCGTCGAGCAGCACGCGGCTGACGCGTTCGCCAAAGCGCTTGTGCAACGCTGCCAGAAACTCCGCCAGCGGCGCAGCACGCTCGGTTGCGTTGACCGGCGCCCACTCCGGGGCGCCCCGCAGCACGAGCATCGTCGCCATGTCCGTGCCCTTTTCGGCCAACGTCTCCATGAGCGTCTGGAGCGGTGCGAACTGAGGCGCGCCGCGTTTCGGCTCCAGGGCCGCCCAGGAGGCCTCGAACGCCAGCAGGTTGACACCCAGATCGCGGGCCACGGCGACCTCGAGCCGCTGGTCAAGCTCCGGCTCGCGCAGCAGGTTCGTGCGCAGCCCGAACAGTGTCGCCCGCCCGCGCGACACGCGCCGGTTGCTCGGGGTAACCGCGAGCGTGGTCTCGATCGTGTGCGGCGCGGACCAGCCGGCCGCGCGGGCCTGCGCAACCAGGCGGTACAGCCCCGGCTCGCGGATACGCTGCGAGAAATCCAGCTTGCGGTGCGAGCGAAACTCCGCCCCGCTGGCCGGCAGGCTCACGTCCGCCCGCTGCGTCTGAAGCCCGCTGCCGTCCGGGGCGATCCACGCGAGATCCACGTTCAGCGTCAGGGCTTTCTCGCGCGAGCGGTTTTCGAACACCACCTGCGCGGCGACCGTGGCCCCCGGCTCGTACATACGGGTCGGCTCGTCGAATTCGAAGCTGCCGCGAATCAGCTCGTCCGGCCGCACCTGGTGTTCGATTTGGAAATCGTCGAGGAAAACGGTCTGCCGGCCGAGCTGCTGCGTCGTCGCGCGAAAGCCGTCCAGCTCCACGGGAAACGTCAACGCCCCGTCGCCGCGGACGCGCGTCAGGGCCGCGGGCTTCAACTCCGCGCTGATCGCCACCCATCGGCGCGTGGTCTGCATGGCGTGCGGCGGCGTTTCGAAGAGCTGCCCCCGTGCGTCGCGGATGCGAAAGGCGACCTGGAACTCGCCCTCGTTCAGCCAGCAAAACGCCGTCAGGCGGTCAAGCTGCATGAAGCGTGTCGGCACGCGAAACGTCAACTGACACGCGACCGCGGCCCCGGCGGTGGTTGCGCCCAGTTCTATCGACAGCGAGCCTTGCCCGCGCGCGGGGACCGCGACCCGCTCGACCTGGCAATCCCCCAGCCCGATCCGCACCGCGTCGCCAAGTTGCGCCGCCACGTCCGGCGTCTCGAAGTCCGCGAGGACCGTGACGGCGCGCTCGCCCGTTCGCGCGGGCTGGCCCTGACCCAAGGCTGAGCCGCACGCCCAGAGCAATCCGATGCCGATCCGGGACAGACAGCGACTTGGCATACCGTTCCTATCGTTATTAAGCGCCGGCCAAGTGTCCCGTCAAATGCGAACCGTGCAAGTCCACGTCGGTCAGGGGCGCATCGGCCTCCGGCCGGTACGAATCCGAGCCGCGAAGCGTCAGCGAGCGGGTCAGACGCTACGCCGACGGGCCAAGCTGCGCGATAATTCGCGCCGCGTCCGCCGCCGACATCAGCGGCAGATTCGCCCGCACGTTCGCCGCGGCGGCCTGCCCGGCGGCGCCGGCCAGGTGCGCGGCCGCCTCGGCATCGCTCGCCAGCAGCGGGTTGCCGATCCGTTGGAGGGTCTCGATGTCCCCCCCGACCTGCCGGCTCAGCAACGCGGTTTCGAGCGGCACCGTCCCCGCGAGCGCCGCGGCCTGGGCGACGCGCGCGGCCCGCGCGGGGTCAGCCTTGCCGAGCTTGAGGGCCGCGCTGAGCACCTCGTACGCGGCGGCGTCCTCGTCCATCAGCCTGCGAAACAGCTCGCCCGCGCGGGTCAGGCGCTGGTCGGCCTTTCGTGACCGGGGCCATCCTGGCGG
>CAYMXT010000016.1:0-34952 GCA_964394415.1 uncultured Planctomycetales bacterium | reverse complement strand
GTTCAGAGGCGCCCGTCGCCGTTTCGCGCACCGGCGGGACGTCGATGCTCCCCGCAAATACGGCGCGTTTATTGCGAGACACTGCACCAGTAGCCGCTCACCGGGCCTGCCCCGCACTTGCGTGCGGGGTTCTGACAGGCGCTCCAGGTGCGCGCCGGGTTCTTGACCACGAGCCACATTCGGGGCTATGAAGTGACCCATTGGCGCGCGAGTGGCGCGGTCAACGCACAAGGAGCACGATATGTTCGGACCGATCAAGAACCTCGTGGGCACGTTTCTCGGCATCATCCCGGCGATCATCACGGGCGTCTTGGCCCTGATTGGCGCCGTGCTCGGGTTTTAGAACGCCGCACAAGAGCCAATCGGCCGACGGCGACCACCGCAACCGCGCGCTAGTCGCGGGGTGTGGGGTGCCGCTACAATCACGCGGATGAGCACAACGATGCCGCTGCCGCTCGCCGCGTCGGGTCCGCGCCCGCGTCGCCGACTGCCGCCGTGGCTGAAACGTCCGGTGCCCGTCGCGGAAGCACTCGTTCAGACGCGGCAGTTGATCAACGGCCTGCGGCTGAACACCGTCTGCGTCGAGGCCCGCTGCCCGAACCTGACTGAGTGCTGGTCGCGGCACACGGCGACGTTCATGATTCTGGGGGAAAAATGCACCCGCCGTTGCCGTTTCTGCGCGGTCACTACCGCGCGCCCCGACCCGCCGGACCCGCACGAACCCGCGCGGCTCGCTGAGGCGGCGGCGCACCTGCGCCTGCGGCACGTGGTGATCACGTCGGTGGCACGCGATGACCTGGACGACGAGGGGGCCGGGCACTTTGCCGCGTGCGTGACCGCGGTGCAGGCGCGACTGCCCGGCGTGAGCGTAGAGGTGCTGGTCCCCGATTTCCACGCCCGGCCGGCCTGCGTGCAGGCGGTCGCGGACGCCCGTCCGCAGGTCTTCAACCACAACGTCGAAACGGTGCCACGGTTGCACAAGCCGGTGCGCCCGCAGGCCAAGTACCCGCGGTCGCTGGAGACGTTGCGACTGGCGAAGGCCGCGTGTCCGGAACTGGCGACCAAGAGCGGCGTCATGGTCGGGCTGGGCGAAACGCTGGACGAACTCGACCAGGTATTCCGCGATTTACGGTCCGTGGGCTGCGACCTGCTCACGATCGGCCAGTACCTCAAGCCGTCGGGGGCGGACACTACGGCGCACCTGCCCGTCGAGCGGTACTACACGCCGGCGGAGTTCGAGACGCTGGGAGCACGGGCGAAGGAGTTGGGCTTTGTCGGCGTCGCCAGCGGACCATTCGTGCGCAGCAGCTATTTCGCCGAGACGCTCTATCACGGAGCCGAGCACGAGGCGGTCTCCATCGCGTGAAATGACCTCCGAATTGCACGCCAAGCTTGACGCCCTGCAAACACGGCTGCGGTCGCTCGGGTCGGTCGTCGTCGCGTTTTCGGGCGGGGTCGACAGCGCGCTTTTGCTCAAGATCGCGGCGGACACGCTGGGGCCAGGCCGCGTCCTGGCGGTCACCGGCCGCAGTCCGAGCGTCCCGGCCGCGGAGCTGTCCAGCGCGGCGGGCCTCGCCGCCGAGTGCGGCGTGGGTCACGAGTTCATCGACACCGCCGAGTTCGACGACCCCCAGTACGTCGCGAACCCGACCGACCGCTGCTATCACTGCAAGAGCGAGCTGTACGGTAAGCTCGTGCCCCTGGCGGCCGCGCGCGGCTTCGCGGCCGTGGTCAGCGGCACCAACGCGGACGATCTCGGCGATCATCGCCCGGGCCTCCAGGCCGCCGCCGAGCGCTGCATCGCCGCCCCGCTCGCGGACGCGGGGCTCACGAAGGCCGAGCTGCGGGCCCTGGGGGCCGAGCTGGGTCTGTCGATCTACGACAAGCCCGCCTCTCCGTGCCTGTCGTCGCGCATCCCGTACGACGAGCCGGTGACCCCGGAGAAGCTCCAACGGATCGATGCGGCGGAGACGTTCCTGCGCCAGTTGGGCTTCCGCGAGTGCCGGGTGCGACATCACGAGCGGTTGGCACGGATCGAAGTGTCCGCAGTCGACTTGCCGCGCTTCGCGGATGCGGAGTTGCGGGCGCGTGTGGATGCCCGGCTGCGCGAGGTGGGCTTTCAGTATGTGACACTTGACCTGCGCGGCTTTCGCTCGGGCAGTTTGAACGAGGTCTTGCTGGGCGCGGGCTTCGTCGCGGCCGGCGCGCCTGAAGAGGGTGTGCTCGACGGCGAGTGGTACGTCTTCCCGGGGCACAGCTAAATCACCGTGCGCGATTCAGCGGCGCAGCTCCGAGCCGACCGCGCGAGCGGTCGCAAGTCGGTCCGCGAACTTGCGCGCGCGGCTCGGACGGGCGCCGCCCATTCGCGCACGTCCATTTAGCGACGTTTCCCCTTGACGCGTTGCGCGCCGGCAGCAGCCCCCTTGGCGACCTGCCAACGCCGTCAGCGCCGCCGTCAGTCGCGCTCGCTCTTTTCAAACCACGCCTCTTCCGCCTCGGCGAGCTCCGCCCGCAGGGTCTCGAATTCCGCCTGGAGCCGAGCCAGGGTCGCGGGATCCTTGTACACCTGTGCGTCGCCGAACCGCTCTTGCACCGCCGCCAGCCGCCGCTCACGCTCCGCGATGTACGCCTCCAACTCCGCCACCGTCAGCTTCAGCAGCGGCGAGCGATTCAGCTTGGCCGCCGCCTGGCCGCCGCGACGCTTCGTAACCGTCGCACGCCGCTCGGCGACGCGGGCCGCCTCCCGGGCGGCGTCGGCCTGCGTCTGCTCGCGTTCGACCTGCTCGATGTAGTACGAGTAGTTTCCGCCGAACAGCCGTACGTTACCCGTGCGCATGACCAACAGCTTCTGGGCGATGCGGTCGAGGAAGTAGCGGTCGTGGCTGACGGTGATGATGGTCCCCGGAAAATCGCGTAACGCCGCCTCCAACGCCTCGCGCGACGCGATGTCAAGGTGGTTGGTCGGCTCGTCCAGGATCAGCAGCTCCGGCGCCGCCAGCATCAGCTTCATGAAGCGGACCCGCGACTGCTCCCCGCCCGAAAGCTGGCCGAGCTTCTTGAACGGATCCTCGTCGGTGAACAGAAAGCGGGCGGCATAGTGCCGGGCATCGCGCTCCAGGAAGTCCGGCCTCAAAGCACAGATTTCCTGCACAATAGTCCGCGTCGGGTCCAGCTCGTCGGCGTCCTGCGCGAAATACGCGACCCGCGCGGCGGGATTCACATACACGCGGCCGGCGTCGGGCTCCACCAGCCCGAGGATGATCTTGAGCAGCGTCGTCTTGCCCGTGCCGTTCGGGCCGGTGATGCCCAGCCGCTGGCCGCTCGCGACCGCGATTTCAAGGTCCGCAAACAGCAGCTTCTCGCCGTACTGCTTCCGCAAACCCTCCAAGCGGACGAGTTCCGTCCCGTCGGCGACCCGGCGCGACCCGGCGCCAAAGTCGAACTTCGCTCCGGCCCGCGACGCCTCGGGTTTTTCGAGGACGAACTCGCCCGCCGCGATCCGCCGTTCGAGCCGCGTCAGCCGCCCCTGGGCCTGTCGCCCCCGCTGCGCGGCCATGTAGCGGGCGATGTAGTCGCGCTCCTTCGCGATGAACTCGCGGTCCTGTTCGTACTGGCGGGCATCGGTCAAACGCCGCAGCTCGCGTGTTTCGACGTACTTCGAGTAGTTGCCCGTGTACGACGTCACGCGCCCGCCCGCGACCTCCAGCGTCCGCTCCGCCACCCGATCGAGCAGGTACCGGTCGTGCGAGACGATGACCGCCCCGCCGTGATGACCGGCGAGGAACTTCTCCAGCCAGCGGACGGCGTCGATGTCGAGGTGGTTGGTCGGCTCGTCGAGCAGCAGGAATTGGAGGTCCTGAAGCAGGAGCTTCGCCAGGGCGGCCCGGCACTTCTGCCCACCGGAGAGCGCGGCGACGGGCAGCTCGCAATCCGCCGGCGTGAAACCGAGCCCCCCCAGCACCTCGTTAAGCCGCGTCTCGAATTGATACCCGCCGGCGGTCTCAAAGCGGGCTCGCAAGCGGTCGTACTGCTCCATCAGCCGCGGCAATTCGGGCGTGTCATGCGCGGCGGCCATCTGTTCAGACAGCTCGTGCAGCTTGTGTTCCATCGCCAGCAAGTCGGCGAACGCCTCCGCAACCGCGTCGCGCAGCGTCGTTCGGTCGTTCAGGCCCGGTTCCTGTGGGAGGTAACCGATTTCCAGATCGCGCGAGGCGGTCACCGTGCCGCCGTCCGGCGTTTGCTCACCGGCGATCAGGCGAAAGAGCGTGGTCTTGCCGGCCCCGTTGCCGCCGACCAGCGCGGCGGTCTGTCCGCTGTGCAGGTCGAGCGTGACACCGGTGAGCACCACGCGCGGGCCGTACTGCTTCATCACGTCCTGGAGACGGATCGAACCCATCGCCCCATCGTAGCACGCGCGTCCGCGTCAGCGAAGCAGAGCTTCGCGGTCTAAGGCCGCCCCACGTGGCCGAAGGGGGGCGCACCAGAACAACGCCGGGAGGTGCATCGGCTGATGCACCTCCCGGGCTGACCGACCCGCTCGAACGGACGCAGGTCGGAGGCTTGGTGAGGCTAGATCACCGTGCGCCATTCGGCAGCGCAGGTCCGAGCCGACCGCGCGAGCGGTCGCAAGCACGTCCGCGAGCTGGCGCTCGCGGCTCGGACAGACGCCGCCCAGGCGCGCACGTTGATTTAGTCACTCGGTCACACGGTCCCGGCTTCGTTGCGCGCATGCACGCGGGGATCGCGAGTCGCGGCGTGCCGGGACCGCTTCGCGCGACGCACGGGTCACTCTATGATGTCGCCGTCCAGCCGATGTAAAGGTCTGGAATCGCAAACGGCTTGAATGCGGGCGGATTCCGCCCCACGGAGTCGAGATGGCGACGCTTTCCTTCACCGCCGCGAGCGCCGAAGCTGGCCGCCGCGGGCCCGACGTGCGCTCCGATTGCTGGGTCAGGCTCACGCCGACCGCCGCCGGCGGCCTGGACGTGCAACTGAAGACCAAGGTCGAGGTCATGTACGGCGACGCGACCCGCCAGCTCGTGCGGGACGTGCTGACACGACTCGGCGTGTTACATGCGCAGGTCGAAATGGAGGACAGCGGCGCGCTGCCGTTCATTCAGATGGCCCGGCTGGAGGCCGCCGTGCGCCGGCTGGTCGCCGACGGCACGACGAAGGTCACGGCGGTGCCGGAATATCTGCCCGAGTTCATCGCCGCGGCGCAGCAACCGACGCAGCGCGAGCGGTTTCGTCGGTCGCGGCTCTACCTGCCCGGCAACGAAGCGAAATTCATGCTCAACGCGGGCCTGCACGAGCCGGACGGCGTGATCCTCGATCTGGAGGACAGCGTCGCGCCGTCGGCGAAGGACGAGGCCCGACTGCTGGTCCGCAACGCTCTGCGATCTATCGACTTCCGCGACAGCGAGCGAATGGTCCGCATCAACCAGGGCGAACGCGGGCTGATCGACCTGGACTTCATCATCCCCCACAACGTGCATGTAATCCTGATCCCGAAGGCTGAAGACCCCGAGCAGGTGCGGCAGGTTGACGCGCGCATCCAGCGGGTGCGCGGCCCGGCCGCCGACCCGAGCACGCCTGTTTACTTGATGCCCATTGTCGAAAGTGCGCTGGGTGCCCTCAAAGCCTACGAAATCGCGACCGCGTCGCCGCACATCTGCGCCCTGACCATCGGCCTGGAGGATTACACCGCGGACATCGGCGCGCAGCGGACGGCGGAGGGTCGCGAGAGCTTCTGGGCGCGCTGCCAGGTGGTGAACGCGGCCCGTGCCGCGGGCGTCCCGCCGATCGACACGGTGTTCTCGGACATCAGCGACCTGGAGGGCTTGAAGGCGAGCGTGCTCGAAGCGAAGGGCCTGGGTTTTGAGGGCAAGGGCTGCATCCACCCGCGCCAAATCCGCCCGCTTCACGATGCGTTCGCCCCGTCGCCGGCGGAGCTGGAAAAGGCCCAGAAAATCGTCGCGGCGTTCAAGGACGCTGAGACGAAAGGCCTGGGCGTGGTCGCCCTGGGCAGCAAGATGATCGACCCGCCGGTGGTGAAACGGGCGTTGCGGACGGTCAGGCTGGCCGAAGCCCTCGGGCACACCACGACGTAACGTCCGGGCGGTATAATCGAGGCTCAAGGACACACTCATGTCCGGTGAATGCACGAGCCTCCTGCGCGAACTGCGTGATCGGCTGAGCCGCACCTACGGTGTGCGGCTGCGCGGGCTGTACCTCTACGGTTCCTACGCGCGCGGGGATTTTGACGCCGAGTCAGACGTGGACGTGCTCGTTGTGCTCGCGGATTTCGGGTCCTACGGCGCGGAAGTCGACCGGACCGCCGCGGATGTGTCGGACCTCGCGCTGGCGTTTGGCGTGAGCATCAGCGTCGTCTTCGCGCGGGCGCGCGACTGGCTGTCCGGGGACTCGCCCTTCCTGCGCAACGCTCGCGCCGAGGCCGTGGCCGCATGAACGAGAGCACGGCCAAGCTCCTGGACAAGGCGGCGCGCGCCATCCTGGCAGGCGAGAGCCTGCTCACCGGCGGTCACCTCGAGGCCGCGGCCAGCCGGGCGTACTACGCGCTCTTCTACGTCGCCGAGGCGCTGCTCGACGAACGGGGCCTGCACTTCCGGAAACATGGCGGGGTCCATGCTGCGTTCGGCGAGCATTTCGCCAAATCCGGACTCCTTGACCCGAGGTACCACCGCGTGTTGCTGGCGGCCTTCAGCAAGCGCATCACGGCGGACTACGGCGTGGACGCGGAGTTGACTGCACCCGAGGTTGCGGAAATGCTGAAGCAGGCGCACGACTTTCGCAGCGCGGCGCTGCGGTTCTTGGGGGAGACACCGTAAGCTCCTCGACCGCAGACCGTGACCACCCTACGCTCGGCGGCGTCGTGTGCTCGGCAGCAAGATGATCGATCCGCCGGTGGTAAAACGCGCGTTGCGAGTCGTGAAGCTGGCAGAGGCAATGGGTTCGATGCCGCCCGCGTAGGGCAGGGCCGCGCCCACCGAGCGTGGCTGCGGCAACGTCCAGAGAGTCGTTCCTTTCGTAACGCCAACCCCGGGCTCGTAAAACGTAGAATCTCACTACCTGCGGCGGTGCCCCTGGCGGTACAATGGCCGGTGTGCGGGGAGTTAGAGCCGCAGCTCACGGTGGGCGGCGGCGCTGCCCGCCAGAGGCAGATCATGGGGCAGCAGATCGGAAGTACGGTCGCGCACGCGGCGCGCGGTGCCGAACTTCCGGCGCACCCCACAGGCGGATCGAGAATCTTGAGGACAAACGCAACAACGACTGTCTGCGCGATCGCGTTCGGGTCGCTTGTGAACTCGGCGGTCGTGGCGCAGGACCCCGGCTCGAGCGTGGCGCGGCATGAATGCCGCGGCTCCGGAGGGCGGTTCGCGTGCCGCACGTTTGTGAACGACGATTCAGCTTGCCCGCCAGGCGTCGGGACACTAACGTGACCTGGGAATGTGCTCGTCTCGCGCCGGGAGGAGCAACCATGAGGCGGCCGGCCGCGCACGTTCTCGTCGCCGCAGTCGTCTGCCTGCATGTGCCCTGGGGTCACGCGGAACGCACCCTCGACGCCGACGCGTACCTGGACAAGCTGCGCGGCATGTGGCTCGGCCAGCTTATCGGCAACCTGGCGGGCCGCCCGTTCGAGGGGGTCTATTCGGGTAGCGAGCCCAACCCGGCCGACAGCGTCCCCTGGGTCCTGCTCCACGAGTGGCCCGCGGACGACGACACGGATCTCGAATACCTCGCCCAGCACATCTACCTGACACACGGGCTGGACCCCGCGCCGCCGCAACTGCGGGACGAGTGGCACGCGCACGTGCCGCTCGACTCAGTGTACATCGCGAACCGCCAGGCCCGCTACCTGATGGACGCGGGCTTCCAACCGCCGGCGACCGGGTCGTATCAGCACAACCTCGGCTGGAACGCGATCGATGCGCAGATCACGACCGAGAGCGTCGGGGCGCTCGCGCCCGGCCTGCGGCAGTGGGCCCTCGCGCACGTCGGCGTGCTGGCCCGCATCACCAACGACGGCTTCCCGGTCCACGCGGCGCAGTTCTACGCCACGATGTACGCGGCGGCGGCGTTCGAAGCGGATGTCCCCACGTTGATTCAGCTTGGCCGAGCGTCGATCCCGCAGACCTCGCGCACCGCCGCCGTTGTACGGGACGTGATCGCCTGGTATGAGGCGGACCTGCTGGACGGCGTGCCCGATTGGCGGGCCACGCGCCGGCTGCTGTACGACCACTACCAGGGAACCGCCTCTTTCGGCCGCTACATCTCTTGGATCGAGTCCACCATCAACGTGGGGGCCACCACGCTGGCGCTGCTTTACGGCGCCGGCGACTTCCGGCAAACCGTGCAAATCGCGATCCTCGCCGGCTGGGATTGTGACTGCAACCCCGCCACCGCCGGCGGCCTGCTCGGCGTGGTCTACGGCTACGGCGGCCTGCCCGCGGAGCTGGTCTCGCAATGCGGCGACGTGTACCGCAACGATTACCGGCCAGATCTGCCCGAGCCGGGCGTGGCGCTGCCGCAATACGATTCGATCGTCGCGATCTGCCAGCGGTGGCAGACGCTGGCGGAACAGGTGCTCGTCGCCACCGGCGGCTGGATCAGCGACGCGGGCGGCCAGCGCGTCTACCATATTCCGGACGGCGATCCCGTGACGCCGGAACCGGAGTTCCCAGATCCGAATGCCGCGGCCGGCCTGGTGGGCGAGTTGCGAGCTGCGGGTGAGTCGGTGGCGGTCTTCGCGAGCGTCGCCACCTACAACCTGCTCCTGGACCGCTACGACCTCGACGGGGTCGCCGACGGCATCACGGACCCGCGCTATAACGGCCACCGCCCGTACTGGACGCGCGACAGCGATCCGACCCAGCCGCCCGGCGGGGATTTCTATCAGCTCAACTTCCCGCGGATGGTGCGCGTCGACCGGGTCGTTTTCTACGAGGGCGACCTCGTCCCGCCGCGGTTGAATGACGACCCGTTCTCGGCGCCGCGTGACGGCGGGTTCTTCCTGAATCTGACCGTGGAGGTTCACCGCGGCGGGGCGTGGTTGGTCCCCCCGGACCTGGCGGCGAGCGAGCCGTTGGACCGCTACGTGCCCCAGCAAGTAATCGCTTTCGATTTCCCATCCCAGTGGGGCGACGCGGTGCGGATTCGCGGCGACGCCGGCGGCGCTCTCCAATTCACCACCATCCTCGAACTGGAGGCTTGTGGCTACGTGGCCCCGCCGGCACTCAAGGGCGACCTGAATGGCGACGGCTTGATCAACTTCGACGACATCAACCCGTTCGTGCTGGCGCTCAGCGATCGGGCGGCGTTCGTTGCCACCTATCCCCAGATCAACCCCGACGATGCCGGCGACGTGAACGGCGACGGGGCCCTTGATTTCGACGACATCAACCCCTTCGTCGCGCTGCTCGGCGGATAGGTACACGCGGGTCTGCCGCGGCGTCCGGAGAACGCATCCCAGGCTCCGCCGCGTCACCCGATGACCAGCACCCCCGTCCCGTTGATGCGATCGGCCTTCAAGTCCTGAAGGGCGCGATTGGCGTCGGCCAGCGGATACTCGGTCACGTGCGGCCGCAGCGAGATCGCCGCGGCTTCCGCCAGCAGCGCCTCGCCGTCAACACGCGTGTTCGCCGTCACCGAGTGGATGTTCCGCTCGTAAAACAGGTGCCGCTCGTAATCGAGCACCGGCACCGGCGTCATGTGAATGCCGGCCAGGGCCAGCGTGCCGCCTTTCCGCAGGCGCTCCAGCGCGACCGGCACCAATTCGCCCGCGGGCGCGAAGATAATCGCGCTGTCGGTATGCACGGGCAGCGCGCGGGCGTCGGTGCCCGCCCACGCCGCCCCCAGCGCGCGGGCCAGCGCGACGTGCGCCGCCGCCCTACTCACAACGTGAACAGCGCCGCCGCGCGCGCGTGCGATCTGAAGAACGACGTGGGCCGACGAGCCAAATCCGTACAGCGCCAACGTCCCGCCGGGCGGCAACGCGGCCCGCGCCAGCGCCCGGTAGCCGATGATCCCGGCACACAACAGCGGCGCCGCCGCGCTGTCCGTGAATACGTCCGGCAGCACGTACGCGAAATCCTCCGGCACGACGGCGTACTCGGCGTAGCCGCCGTCCGCGTGGTAGCCGGTGAAGCGGGATTGCTCGCACAGGTTCTCGCGCCGCGTGCCGCAGAAGCCGCAAGTGCCGCACGTGTGCCGCAGCCACGCGACGCCGACGCGCTGTCCGAGCTGCAAACGCCGACAAGCGGGACCGAGTTCGTCCACGACGCCGACGATCTGATGACCGGGGATGATCGGCAGCGTGTGCCGCGGCAGGTCGCCTTCGATCACGTGCAGATCGGTGCGGCAGATCGCACAGCGGCGGACGTTGACGCGGACCTCGCCGGGGCCAGGCCGCGGCGTCGGGTAGTCCTCGGAGCGCAGCGGCGACGCTTGAATGGGACCAGGTTCGTGCAGGACCATCGCACGCATGGCGGGGTGCTCCAGACGAGGTCAGCACTGCAAAGCGCCGCGTTTGGTCGGCGTGCTTGCAGCCGCTCGACCGGCGTTCGGACCGCGTGATGCTATCGGACGTGGGGGCGGAGTTCCAAGCCCGCACTTGTCACCTTGCAGCGCTGGCCCGGTCGGGCCGATGACAAGGTGTAACACCTGCTGCGAAAGACCACGACATCAATGCCGGCTGTGATTGTCGACATAGCGGACCTGGCCCTATCTCGCAGGCCGGACGACGTGCTCATCACATACTCGCTGGGCAGTTGCATTGGGGTGGCGATTTGGGATCCCGAGGCCCACGTGGCGGGGCTGCTGCACTACATGCTGCCCGAGTCGCACCTGGCCCCCGAAAAGGCCCGGGCCAACCCGGCCATGTTCTGCGACACCGGAATCCCCAAGCTGTTTCGCTCCGCCTACGAACTGGGGGCCGCCAAGGAGCGCTTGCGCGTGAAGGTCGCCGGCGGGGCGCAGTTGCTCGATGACAATGGGACTTTCAACATCGGCAAGCGTAACTACGTGGCGCTGCGCAAGGTGTTTTGGAAGAACGGCGTTTTGATCAGCGCCGAGGACGTCGGCGGAACGGTCAGCCGCACTGTCAAGCTCAACGTGAGTTCAGGGCTGGTGACCGTCAAGTCTCGCAACCAGGAGACGCCGCTATGACCACCGCCGGCCTGGACGAGGTGATCGAGCGGATCGGAACCCTGCCGGTGCTGCCGCAGTCGGCGTACCGCCTGGCGGAGGTTGTGAGCGACCCGCAGAGCACCCTGCCGCAGATTGTGGACGTGATTCGCTACGACCAGACGTTGACCATCGAGTTGTTGCGGATGTGCAATTCGGCCCATTTCGGTCTGTCGCGACGGATCGAGTCGCTGGATGACGCCGTTCGCCTGCTCGGCACGGTCAAGGTGTTCCAACTCGCCATGGCGGTGCATACCCGCGCGCTGCTGAACCGGCCGCAACGCGGCTACGGCCTGCCGGCCGGGGCGTTGTGGACCCACTCGGTGTGCGTAGGTCTGGCGGCACCGCTGGTGGCCCAGCGCCTGCACCTGCCGGCGCGCAGCACGTTCTTCACCGTCGGCTTGCTGCACGACATCGGCAAGATCGTGCTGAACGAGTTCGTCGGGCGCGAGTTCGCGGAGATTGTCCGGCGGGTCGCGGAGGAACACTTGAGCTTCGGCGAGGCGGAGCGGCAGGTGCTGGGGTACACACACGCCGAGGCCGGGGCGCGGCTGGCGGAGGCCTGGAACTTGCCGCCGGCGCTGGTGCGGGGGGTGCGCTATCACCACGAACCGCACGCGCTGGCGGAGCCGGATCCGCTGGTGGACACGGTTCACATCGCCGATGCCGTGAGTCTAGTATTCGGGGTTGGTACGGGTGACGATGGACTTTGCTACCGGGCCGATCCGGCGATCCTGGCGCGGCACGGTCTGAGCGTGGCGGATGTCCAAGCCGTGGGGGCCGCGGCGATCGGCGAGCTGCGCACGGTGCAAGAGCTGGTCTCCGCAAATTGAGGTATTCGCGATGGCGGCCAACATCCTCGTGGTAGACGATTCGGCGACGATGCGCGGTATGATCAAGCGCACGCTGGCGATCAGCGGTCTGGACATAGGCGAAGTTTACGAGGCGGGTCATGGCATTGAGGCTCTGGCCGAAATGCAGGGGCGGCCGGTCAACGTCGTGCTGCTCGACATCAACATGCCGGTCATGAACGGGATCAAGTTCCTCCAGCGGGTGAGTGCCGACCCACATTTGCGGGAGATTCCGGTAGTCATCACCTCCACCGAAGGCAGCCAGACGCGCGTGCGGGAGCTGCTGGCCCTCGGGGCACGAGGTTATGTGCGCAAACCATTCCGGCCCGAGCAACTGCGGGACGCTCTCGTGAAATTCGTCGCTTTGCGCCCGGTCGCGGCCGCGCCCACCGTCGCCGGCGGGGCCGACGACCAGAGTTTCTGAGCACACCGCTCCGGCCCAACCGACTGGAAGTTATCTGAATTCCACCTCTTGACATCGGGCGGCGGGGGGTCTAAACCATTGGCCGTATTCGCCCGACCGGCTGGGTCTTGCGGTCACCGGCGGCGTATTCCTGAGACCCGATCCGCAGGTATGGAGAGCAACGATGCCTAGAGGAAGACCTCGTAAGAACCGCGGGGGCGCGCTGGGAGAGAGCTTGACCGGCGCGGTCAGCAATCTCGCCACGCTGCACGCCGACCTCTTGGCGCAACGCGCCGCACTCGACAACCAGATCGGTGCGGTGGCCAATGCACTGCGCGCCATCGGACAGCCCGTGGCGTTGGGCGCTGCCAAGGCCCCGGGACGCAAGGGTCCGGGGCGCGGCATGGGCCGCGGCGGGTGGCGCCCCGGCTCACTCAAGGCGCACATTGCCCAGGTGATGCGCGGCGGCGGGGTCATGGCCGTGAAGGACATCACCGCGGCAGTCGTCAAGTCCGGCTACAAGTCCAAGAACCAGACCCTGGCCAAGAGCGTCGGCATCGCGTTGACGGAAATGGCCGGGATGGCCAAGGTTGGACGCGGCAAGTTCAAGCTCGGATAGGTTCTCGCCAGACGCCAGTGCCCCTCTGGGGTCCGGGAACCTGCCCGGACCCCAGTGGACGGCGAGGTGGTTTGCGCCGCGCAGGTGGCCAGAGAGCCCCTGGCAGATCACGCCGAAGGGGCCGGCATGTGGCCGTGGTTACCGGCCCTCGTCGGCCCGCCACACGGGGTTCAAAGCGCCCAGTTTGCCTGGGGGGCGTGTCATTTCGTAATCTGTAGTGGAAAGCGGCAAGCAGTGCACGCCCGCCCACACGGGCGGACGCGCGGAGTGATCCAATGGCGAAGCGGCCCCCAGTCATGGCCCTGCTACGGCGATGGTGGCACGACGAGGACGGTCCGACCACGACCGAATACGCGGTACTGTTCGCCCTGATCCTGCTCGTCGCGTTCACCGGTATTGCCACGCTGGGCGGCAAAGTCACCGCCCGATTCAACGACTGTGCCTCGGCGAGCTGGTAGCGCGGGCACGCACCTTTTGTGATTGCCGCGGGGCGGATTCCACGTTGTCTACTGCCGCACGCCCTCGAAGCTGAACGTCAAGAGCACTTCGTCGCTCAGCCCGGCCATCTGAACCGTCATCCCAAATTCGCTGCGCTTGATCTCGAAGCTGGTTTCCAGCCCGGTGCGGAACTCGCCGCGCATGCCCGGGCCGGCCCCGGTGCGCGTGAGCTTGACGGTCAGCGGTCGTGTGACGCCGCGGAAGGTCAGCTCGCCGCGGACTTCGTAGTCGCGTTCGTTGAGCTTCGTGACGACCAGGCTCTTAAACGCCATGGTAGGGTACTGCTCGGCGTCGAAAAACCCGGCGGACTTGATGTGCTTGTCGCGGTCGGCGTTGTTGGTGTCGACGGAGTCCACCTTCACCTGGACGTTGATCGCGCACGCCGCCGGGTGGGCGTCTTCCAGCACGAAGTCGCCTGCGACCTCGTTGAAGCGGCCGTAGAAGTTAGCGACATTCATGTGGCGGATGCGGAACCAGTTCGACGAGTGGACGGGGTCGATCTTGTACGTCCCGTCGCCGCCCGTCTTGGTGGGCTGGGTAGCGGCGGGCTTCGACTCAGCTTGTTGGGCCGTGCTGGAGAGTGTGATTCCCAAAGCCACTACGATCAGTGCAAGTAAGTACCCGGCTGTCTTCATTTGTGTCTCCTGCGGTGAGAGGTTTACCGAATCCCGGACGATGCGCCAACGCTCGGCTACAGGTTCCCCCGCCGGGCCTGCTCCCGCTCGAGCGAAACGAACAGGGCCTTGAAATTGCCCAGGCCGAAGCCGCGTGAGCCGTGCCGTTCGATCACCTCGAAGAAAAGCGTCGGGCGGTCCTGCACTGGCTGGCTGAACACCTGTAGCAAGTACCCATCGTCGTCGCGGTCGACCAGGATGCCCAGCTCGCGGATTTCGTCCAAGCTCTCGGCGATCCGGCCAACGCGGTCGGGCAGGTCTTCGTAGTACGCATCCGGTACACGCAAAAAGTCAATCTCGCGCCGCCGCAGCTCCCGCACCGTCCGCAAAATATCCGCGGTATTGAAAGCGATGTGCTGCACCCCGGGACCGCGATACCACTCCAGGTACTCCTGGATCTGAGATTTGCGGCGGCCCTCGGCCGGCTCGTTGATGGGCATCTTGATCTTGCGGCCGTCTTCCATGACCTTGCTCATCAGGGCGCTGTATTCCGTGCTGATGTCGCGATCAGTGAAGTGCGTCAGTTGTGCGAAACCGAGCACGCGCTCGTACCAGTGCGCCCAGTAGTCCATTTCCCCCAGATGCACGTTCGTGACAATGTGGTCAATCGCCGCCAGCCCGACGGCGGGCGTGCCGGACGCGGCCAGCGGCTGGTAGCCGGGGGCGAAAACACCTTCGTAGTTGGTGCGTTCGACGAACTTGACGACCGTATCGCCGGCGTATTGGATCACCGCGGTCTTCAGTACCCCATGCTCGTCGCCGCTCTCCTGCGCCGGCTGAAGCACGGTCGCGCCGCGGGCCTGGACTTCGCGCAAGGCGGCGCCCACGTCCGGCGTCTCGAACGCGATCACCTTCACGCCGTCGCCGTGCAAAGCACAATGTCGGGCGACCTCGTGGTCCGGCGTCAGGGCACACGTCAGCACAAAGCGAACCTGGCCCTGCTGCATGACGAAGCTGGCCCGGTCGCGGCAGCCGGTTTCCAGGCCCAGCCGGGCGACGGGCTTGAAGCCGAACGTCTTGTCATAGAAATGCGCCGCCTGGCGGGCGTTGCCGACGTAGAACTCGACGTGGTCATAACCTCGCAGCGGCAGGAAATCGGCACCCATGCGCGTCTCCATCCGTGTGTCGTCGGCCCAGTGGTGCTCTACGCCGGTCCACTCCGGCGGCCCGACGATGCGGGTGATTATAGGCGCCCGCGTCCGAGCGGCTGCATCGGGCGCCGAGGCCACGGCCCGCGTCTGCGTCTAGAACGCCAGCGTCCGCGGACGGGCGGCGGACAAGCGCTCCAGGCGCAGCGGGTCCACGACTACGCCCAGGCCATCGCCACGCAAGCGCGGCGGGCGGCCGGCATAGCCGAATCGCAGGGGCCGAGCCGTAACGTCGTGACGCAGCAAGAACTGACCGAACGCACCTTCGACGAACCGCACTTTGGGACAAGCCTCCAGAAACGCCACGCCGGCGGCGCTGAGAATGCTCGTTTCGCCGACCATGCAACCGAGCTGCACGTCCAGCTCCGCGCCGAGCGCTTGCCGGGCCAGCTTGAGCGCCGGCAGCAACCCGCCGTTCTTGGCCAGACGGATGTTGAACACGCGCACGGCGCCCTGCTGGATCAGCCGGGCGCCGTCGTCGGCGGTCAGGAGCGATTCGTCCGCGACCAGATCGCAGTGCATCTCGGCGACCAGTTCGGCCAACTCGCCGTCTTGCGTGTCCGCCAGCGGTTGTTCGAGCGCCGTCACGCCGAAGCTGTCGAGCAGGTGTGCGGCTTCGCGTGCTTCGTCCAGCGACCAGCCCCCGTTCGCGTCCACGCGGAGCGTTGCGTTGCCGTGCTCGAGCGCGCTGCCCAGCACGTCGCACGTCCACGCCAGACGGTCCTGCCAGCCGGGGACGGCGACCTTCAGCTTGAAGTCACGCAGGCCGTACAACCGCTGAAGTCGCAGGAAGCCCTTCAGCCGACTCGCGGTCCTGCCGACCACGATGCCGGAGTAACTGGCCGTCGCCAGGCCGCCGGGTGGGCCAAAACCGGGCAACCCCAGCCAACCGGCGGCGTCGGCGGGCCGCCGGCGAAACACCCGACAGCTCAGGTCGAGCAACGCGAGTTCCACCGCCGCCCGGGCCGCGGTGACGATGCGCCCGTCCACCTCCGTCGGCAACGCCTCGATGAACTCCAGGGCCTGGGCAAACGTCTGCGGCCGGAACTCGCCCAGCAGCGGTGCGAAGACGTGCGCGATCTCGGTTTCGACCGATTCCGCCGTCTCGCCCGTCACGTACGGCCGCGCCAGCGTTTCGCCATAGCCGACGAAGTGGGCAAACGGCGCTCCGGCGGACAGCTCGACGACGACGGGGTCGGACGTGTCGCGTGTCGCGGCGGCGTGCTCGAACCGCAGCCGCAGCGGAACCGCGAGTTGAAAGACGCGCAACTGCCGGAGCCGCAGTGGCTGGTTCATCCGCGGACCTTACTGGCTTGTTTCAGCGGCTGGCGGCTCCGCGACCGCGGCCCGGTCGCGCGGCACCGCCCAGAGATCGGTGGACTCGATCGCCCGGCGCCCCTGTTCGCTGAACAGGTAGTCGAGGGTTGCGGTCACCTGCGGGCTGGGCGGGTCCACGTAGTACACGTAGATCAGCTTCGCCAGACCGTACCGCTCCGATTCGATTTCCTCGAGCGACGGCCACGCCGCGGGGCCGTGCCGTTCAAGCCGCAGCCCAAGGTAGCGAACTCCGGCACCGTCGTGGCCGATCGCGGCGAAGCCGAGGGCGTACGGGTCCGCCGCGACCTGGGCGATGACGTCGGCATCCGTCTTTTGCACCTCCCAGGTGGGCTCCGCCAGGAAAATGTTGGCATATTGGCTCAGCAACATCCCCGCGCGCGTGCTCTTGCCCAGCCCATGAATCGTGATGGGTCCGTTCCAGCTCGGCAGGTCCGACCCCGCCAGCTCCGTCCAATCGCGAATCCGCTTCTGAAGCAGCAGCCGGATGTGCCGGCCGAAGATCGCGTCCAGCGGGTTGTCCGGGTGGACGTACAAGGCGTACCCGTAGAACGCGACGCGCTGGCCGGTCACGCTCCGGTCGCCGAACTTCTCCAGGTCCGCCCGCGTGATCCGACGGTCGGTGCAGGCCAGGTCGCACTCGCCGCGCGCGAGATTCTCAAACCCGTGCTGCGACAGATAGACGGGCGCGACCTGCACCGGCTGAAAGCGCGGCGGGCGGGCGTCGGCGAGCCACGATTCCATCAGTTCAACCGCGATCTGCGCGCCGCTCAACGTCACGCGATGCCCCGGCCGGGCCGGTGCGCAGCCGGACAGGGCCACGAGCGCCGCCAGCGACATCAGAGCCGCGCAGCCGGGGAGCATCGGCCTCCGGCTTGTGCGACCGGGGAGCATCGGCCTCTGGCCGGTGCGAAACCGAGCCGCGACCGCAAGGGAGCGATTCAGAGCCGCGCAGCGCCGTGCGCCACTGCTCTGTGAGCAGTGCGTCGCGCGATGTGCTTGGACTCCTGCACCGCTCACGGAGCAGCGGCACACACCCGCCGCCGCGCCCTGCGCAACCCCCGCCAACCGCGGTAGACTAGGCCCCCGTTTGACCCGTGAATCGAAGGAAGCCCGTTTATGGTGCGCGCGACTGTCATTGCGGAATTGTGTCAGCATGTCGGCGAAACGGTAACGCTGAGCGGCTGGCTGTACAACAGCCGCTCCAGCGGCAAGCTGCTTTTCCTCGTGTTGCGCGACGGCACCGGCCTGTGCCAGTGCGTCCTCGAGAAGAGCGACTCGAACGCGGACGCCTTTGAAACCGCCCGCCGCCTGGGCCAGGAGTCCTCCTTGCACCTGACCGGCCGCGTCCGCGCCGACGCCCGCAGCGCCGGCGGCTACGAGCTGGCGATCAGCGACCTCCAGGTCGTGCAGAACGCGACCGGCTACCCCATCACGCCCAAGGCCCACGGCATCGACTTCCTGATGAAAAACCGCCACCTGTGGTTCCGCTCGCAGCGGCAGTGGGCCATCCTGCGCGTCCGCCACACGGTCGTCGCCGCCATCCGCGAGTATTTCAACGAGAACGGCTTCATCCTGATCGACACGCCGATCTTCGCGCCCGCGGCCGGCGAGGGGGCCCAGACACTCTTCGCGGTCGATTACTTCGGCGAGCCGGTGTATCTCGCGCAGACCGGGCAGCTCTACGTCGAGGCCGCGATGTTGGCGCATCGCAAGGTGTACTGCTTCGGGCCGACCTTCCGCGCCGAAAAGAGCAAGACCCGCCGGCACCTCACCGAGTTCTGGATGGTCGAGCCGGAAATCGCCTACGCCGACCTCGACGACGTGGCGGCGCTGGCGGAAGACTTCGTCTGCTTCGTCGTGCAGAAGTGCCTGCGCGAACGCCGGGCGGAGCTGGAGATGCTCGGCCGCGACCTCGCCCGGCTGGAGGCGGTCCGCAAGCCGTTCTACCGCCTCACGTACTCGCAGGCGGCGGATTTGCTGCACGGCGACGACGCGCGGACGCTGCTCTTGGCCGACCTGGAGCGGGCGAACGTCCGGGTCGGCGAGTTGCAGAAGCTCATCGCGGACAAGGACGCCGAGCGGGCCGCGCCCGGCACAAAGGAGTGGAAGGCCGACAAACTCGCGCAGGAGCTGCTCGACCTCCGCGAAGAACTAGCTGACCAGGAAGACGCCGTCCGCAACATCCCGCATCACCTGGAGCTGGCAGCGAGTTTCGAATGGGGCGGCGACCTCGGCGGGTCCGACGAGACCATCATCGCCCGCCTGCACGACCGGCCGGTGTTCGTCACGCATTACCCGCGCGGCTGCAAGGCGTTTTACATGAAGCGCAACGCGGATGACCCGCGCGTGGTGAACAACCTCGACCTGCTGGCCCCCGAGGGCTACGGCGAGATCATCGGCGGCTCGCAGCGCGAGGACGATCTGGACGCCCTGCTCGAACGCATGCGCGAGGATGGTCTGAACGAAGCCGACTACGAGTGGTACCTCGATCTGCGGCGCTACGGCACGGTTCCGCACGGCGGTTTCGGCCTGGGCGTCGAGCGCACCGTGGCCTGGATCTGCGGGCTCAAGCACATTCGCGAGACGATCCCGTATGCGCGGATGATGGGACGGATTTATCCCTGACCTCATGCCAGTTTTTGACCGCCAGTCATGACCAGGACAATCCCGAGCGTGGTAGTGCTGGCGGGTCCGAATGGCGCGGGCAAGAGCACCGTCGCGCCGGAGCTGCTGCGGGGCACGCTGCTCGTGGACGAATTCGTGAATCCGGATGTCATCGCCCAGGGCCTTTCGGGTTTCGCTCCCGCGGGGGTAGCACTTCATGCCGCCCGTATGATGCTGGAGCGTTTGCGCGAACTGGCTTCCCTCCGAGCCAGCTTTGCGTTTGAGACCACCCTTGCCAGCCGCTCCTACCTGCCCTGGCTTCGGGAACTCTCTGTGTCCGGATACGCGATTCACTTGGTCTATGTGTGGCTGCCGACGGCGAACCTGGCGGTGCAGCGGGTCGCCGAGCGAGTCCGGATGGGCGGACACGACGTCCCGGACTTCGTCATTCGTCGACGCTACACAGCCGGTCTGCGCAATTTCCGTGTCCTCTATCGCCCGGTTGCGACGAGCTGGCGCGTCTACGACAATGCCACCGCAGCCGGGCCGCGGCTGGTGGCCTCCCGCGTGCCCGGTCGGCGAACACGCATCGCCTTGCCCGCCGTTTGGCGGTGCGTGTCAGAGACGATGCGATGAAGCGACGACCGACAAAGTCGATTAGCGAGCTGTTCGCGGAAGGAACCGCCATCGATCGCGCCATGGCGCGCGCCGCCCGTGAGGCCCGCCGGCGTCACAAGCTGCTAGGCCACCCCATCGTCGTCTGGGAAAACGGCCGCGTCGTGCACATCCCGCCGGAAGCGATCGTCGTGGACCCGCCGTCTGCGCTGCGCGCCGCGCGCCGGAGGCGAGCGCGGGCACGCACCAAGTGCGCTGGCGGCTAGGCATTCCGGCCGGCCGGCAGGGCTGTCGTTCGCTGCGCACCGCCTATCGCTGCCGCGTGCAGCCAAACTTCACCGATCGACTCCCCGCAGCGCCCGCTTCAGAATCTTGCCCGTCGGGCTGCGCGGCAGATCGGTGCGGATGTGAACCTGCCGCGGAACCTTGTACGCCGCCAGGCGGTCGCGGCAGAACGTGCGTAGCTCCGCCTCCGTCGGCGGCGCGACGCCGGGGATCGGGACGACAAACGCGACCGGCAGCTCGCCGCGCAGGTCGTCGCGGACGCCGATGACGGCGGCTTCGGCGATGGCGGGGTGCTGCGTCAGCACGCTTTCGATCTCGATCGGAAAGACGTTCTCGCCGCCGACGATGAGCATCTCTTTCGCGCGGCCGGTGATGTAGACAAACCCGTCGTCGTCGAGGCGGCCGATGTCGCCGGTCCAGAGGCCGCCGGCGCGGACGACGGACGCGGTCAGGCCCGGCTTGTTGAGATAGCCGCGCATGACGCCGTGGCCGCGGACGACCAGCTCGCCGTCCTGGCCCGGCGGCAAAGGGCGACCGTCGGGGTCCACGGCGGTGACGGAAACGCCGGGGAGCGGGCGGCCGACGGAGCGTGGGCGGTAGTACCGCCGGGTGTTGAGCGAGACGACCGGCGACGCCTCGGTCATGCCGTAGCCTTCGTAGATACGTACGCCGAAGCGCTCCTGCCAGACTTGGTCCACCTTCGGCGACAGCGGTTCGCCGCCGCTGATGGGGTGCGACAGGGACGCGAAGTGCTCGCACCGGGCGTCCTTCGACGCGGCGAGTGCGCCGAACATGCTCGCGACCGTGATGAAGACGCTGACCCGCTGTGCGGCGATCACGTTGATAACCGCGGTTGGGGTGAAACGCGGCAGGTAATGCACGGTGGCGCCCAGCATGAACGGGACGATCGTCGTCGCGGTCAGGCCGAAGGCGTGGAACTGCGGCAGCAAGCCGAGGAAAACGGATTCGGAAGTCAACTCCGCGGCCTCGATGCACGCCTGCGCGTTGCGGGCGAGATTGTCGAAGGTGAGGCAGGCGCCCTTCGGGTCGCCGGTGGTGCCGGAGGTGTAGATGAGCGCGGCGAGGTCGTCGCCGGCGGCCGAAGGCGGTTTGACCGCTGTCGTGGTCGTCTGCGCGTCGATCGGCACGGTGGGCAGACCGAGCGCGGACGACAATTCCGCCAGCCGCGGATCGGCGACGAGCAGGTCCAGCCCGGCGTCGCGGACGATCTTCGCGAGCTCCGGCGGCGCGAGCATGAAGTTCAGCGGCACCGGCACGCGACCGGCGTACCAACAGCCGTAGATCGCCGCGGCGGCGGCGGCAGATGTGGGGGCGAGGACGCCGACGTGGGGCTGAGCCGTGGCGTGCGTGACTTGCACACTCAGCCCAGTCGCCAGCGCGCGGAACGAGGCGTAGTTGCAGCGCCCGCCGGGGTCGGCCGCCGCAAGGTGATCCGCGCGGCGGGCGGCGTGGCGCTCCAACGGATCGAGCAACGGGTGCATGACGAGCATCCTGCTGGCTGGGTCAGCCGATGTTATACTGGCTGGTGAAATGGTAACCGAAGCGGACATCCGTAAGGCGGTGGGACTGATCCTGGCGGCGGCGCCCGGTTCGCGGGTGATTGTCTTCGGTTCTCAGGCACGCGGCGGGGCTGGTGCGCATAGTGATCTGGATTTGCTAGTGATTGAGCCGGAGGTTCAGGCGCGCCGGCAAGAAATGGCGCGGCTGGCTGACGTGCTTCGCCCGCTGCGTCTGCCGGTGGACGTGGTGGTGGTCAGCGAGCGGACGTTCGAGGAATGGGCGGATACGCCGGGCACGTTGCTGTACGAGGCGGCGCGCGAGGGACGGGTCTACAGTGAAGTGGCTTGAACACGCCAATCTGCTCCTGCGGAAGGCAACGCAGGACGAGTATCTGCTCGACCGGATGCTGGATGATCCTCGCGCCCCGGTTGAGCTGTTTGGATTTCACGCTCAGCAAGCGGTTGAGAAGCTGCTGAAGGCGTTGCTCGCGAGTTTGCGCGTGAACTACCCACGCACCCACCGCCTGACCGAACTCGTGGACGTGGCCGTGGCCGCGGGGCTGCGATTGCCAGAGGAGCTGGACGAGCTTCGGTGCCTGACGCCGTTCGCCGTCGAGTTTCGGTATGACGCACTGCCCGAAGAACCCGAAGCTCCGTTGGACAAGGCGGTCACCCGACAGCGCATTGGTCAACTGAGAGCACTTGTCGAAGCGGCCATCTCAGCCAGCAAGAACACGGCAGAGCCACCACAGGCTGGTCCGTCATAACCCCTCAAACAGCGCCTCGACAAACGCCTCCGGGTCGAACGGCTCAATCGCCTCGATCGTCTCACCCAGGCCGACGAACTTGACCGGGATGTCGAGCTGGTCGCGGATGCCGACCACGATGCCGCCCTTGGCCGAGCCGTCGAGCTTCGCGAGGAACAGGCCGCTCACTTTGACCGCCTGCGAGAAGATCTTCGCCTGGTTGATCGCGTTCTGGCCGATCGTCGCGTCGAGCACGAGCAGCACTTCGTGCGGGGCCTCCGGCAGCCGCTTCTGCACCACGCGCTGAATCTTGCTCAGCTCGCGCATCAGGTGTTCCTGCGTGTGCAGCCGGCCCGCCGTGTCCACCACCAGTACGTCCACCTGCCGCGCCAAGGCCGCTTCGCAGGCGTCGAACGCGACGGCGGCCGGGTCGCTGTTCGGCTGGTGCTTGACCAGATCGACGCCGGCACGCTTGGCCCAGATGCCGAGCTGTTCAATCGCCGCCGCGCGGAACGTGTCGCACGCCCCCAGCAGCACCGACCGGCCCTGCTGCTTGAGCCACCAGGCGAGCTTGGCAACGCTGGTCGTCTTGCCCGAGCCGTTGATGCCGACCACGAAAATCACCGTCGGCGGCGTCGCGGCAAAGTGCAGCGCCCGGTCCGTGTCGCTCCACGTCGCCGCGATCTCGCGCTTCAGGAACGGCAGGATTTCCTGGGCTTCGCTGATCTGGCCGGCCTTCCACGCCTGGCGCACCTCGCCCACGAGCCCCGCGACGGCCTTCGGACCCATGTCGCCGGCGAGCATCGCGTCGGTGAGCTGCTCGAGCAGGGCGTCGTCAATCTTGCGGCCGACGGGCAGCAGCGCCCGCAGGCCGGAGACGATCTTGTCGCGGGTCTTCGCCAGACCCTGTTTGAGAAAACTGAACAGACCCATACGTGTTGGTACTCAGGATTCGGGGTGCGGTGCTTCGGCGGGCGGCAGTGCTGAACTGCCGGCCTTCAACGCCCGGCGGATCGCGTCCAGCACGCCGTTGACCAGGGCCCGGGCCTCGCGGCCGGTGAACTGGTCGGCCAGGGCGACGGCCTCGGCGATGACGACGGTGGGCGGTACGTCCGGCCGCTGGAGCAACTCGTATGCACCCAGCCGCAGGATGTTCCGATCGACAGGTTGCATCTGTTCCACGGTCCAATTCGTGGCGCAGCGATTCAGCCACGGATCGCTTTGGGTGCGGTAGTCCCAGGCGCTGCGCGCCAAGTCGCGTGCCAGCGTGACGACCGGCGGCGACACCGGCTCAGGCCAGCCCAGGTCGGCGTAATTCTCGGGGTCGCGCAGAAACGCCTCCAGCGTGACGCCGCTATCGCCGGCGAGGCCGTCCAGCAGGCAGAGCGCCTGGAGCGCTAACACGCGCGCTTGTGATCGTTCATCCATCACCGCGGGGACTACCATTTCAGCGGGCGCTGCGCCGGTCGGCACGGACGAATCGTCTGTGCTCCACAATCCGCGCCGGCGAACACGATCGGCGGCGCCGCCGGCGAACAACGCCACACGTTACTTCTTCTTGCTCCCCAGGGCCGCCAGCACGTTCGCCATCTCGATGGCGGCCCGCGCCGCGTCGGCGCCCTTGTTGCCGGCCTTCGCACCCGCCCGGTCAATCGCCTGCTCCAACGAGTCCGCGGTCACGATCCCGAACGTCACGGGCACGCCCGTCGCGAGCGACACCTGCGCGATGCCCTTCGCGACCTCGTTGGCGACGTACTCAAAGTGCGGCGTCTGGCCGCGGATCACGCAGCCCAGGCAGAGCACCGCACCATACCGCCCGCTCGCGGCCAACTTCTGCGCGGCGAGCGGGATTTCCCACGAGCCGGGCACCCAGACCTGCGTGATGTTGTCCGGCTGCGCGCCGTGGCGGGTCAGCTCGTCCACCGCGCCGTCCACCAGCCGCGACGTGATGAACTCATTGAACCGCGCGACCACCAGGGCAAAGCGGTGCGACCCGGCATCCAACGCTGCGGAAATCACCTGCGGCATCGGCGTAATCCCTTTATGCAGATGCGATTTCGAGCCACAGTGTAGTCGCGCGACTGCCGCCGGGCAACCCGTGCCGTGGTTGTGTGCCCCCGGCCCGCGGAGTAGATTGCACGCCCGAGGCCGGGAGGACGCTCACGGCGGACGGCGGTGCGAGCCAGGCAGATGTACCTAGGTCGCTTCCAACTCGCGGTGTTGTCGCTGGTCGGCCTGACCGGCCCGCTGCTCACCCGCGCCCAGGTCGGCGACACGCCCGCGGAGCCCCCCGCACCGACGACCGCCCCGCGCCCGCCGGACCAACTCGACCCCCTGCGCTCGCCGTACCACACCGTGCAGTTCTTCCTCATCCGGGTCGCCGAGGCCGAGCGAAACACCGCCGCGTATGCCGATGCCATGCGCTGCCTCGACCTGGCGGCGCTCAGCGCGGCGGAAATCGAGCAACGCGGACCGGCCCTCGTGGACGACCTCGCGGCAGTTCTCGCAGCGCTGCGAGCGGCGGACGAGTTCGACCGCGAGAAGCTGCCGCAGGCCCCGGAGCCGGAACTCCACCGTCTGACCATCGGCCCGGACACGTCGCGCGTCGAGCTGGCCCGGGCGCCCGACGGCCGCTGGCACTTCTCCGCCGACACCGTCGCGCGCATCCCCGACCTGCTCGCCACGCTCCGGGACCAGGCGGCGGCGGACGCCGGCGAGGGAGCCGCCGCCGCGTCCGCGCTGCGCCAGGACACCAGCTCGGTCCGAGCGACGATGAACATGTTTCTGACCGCGATGAACGAGAACGACCTCGCGTCCGCGGTGCGCTGCCTGGACCTGTCGCGGCTCAGCCCGGCCCGCCAGGCGCTGGCCCCGATCCTGGCCGGCAAACTCTGGCTCGTGCTGAATCGCCACGAGTACATCGTGCTCCAGGACCTGCCCGACGAAACCGCGCCGCTCGAACCGTACGACGTGCTCAAACACACCGCGGGCCGGATCGCGATTGACCGCGTCCGCACCGGACCGCGTGAGGGCGAGTGGCTGTTCACCGCCGCGACGGTCCATAGCATCGAACCGCTCTACGAAGCGTTCGAAGATCGGCCCGTGCTGGAGGAGTTGAAGGGCGCGCGCGTGTCGTTCTGGCGGCTGCCGTCGCTCTACGTACGGGAGTACCTCGTGCCGCCGGCGCTCAAACGGCCTTTGTGGGGGTTGCAGGTGTGGCAGTGGGCGGGACTGGGCGTGTCGCTCCTGGCCGCGTTGTTCCTGCGCGAGCTGTGCAGCGGCCTGCTGCCGCGGGCCGGCCGGCTTGTGCTGCGAACCGAAGGGGTGGAGATGCTACCGCAGACGCTGCGGGCGGCGTTGCGTCCGATCTCCACGCTCGTGCTCCTCGCGACGATCTGGGGCGGATTCCAGTTCCTCGACCTCGGGGCCGAAGCGCTGGCCTGGCTGGCGTGGACCCTCCGAATCGGCCTGGTGGCGGCGGCGGTGTTCGCGTGCTACCGCGTCCTCGACCTGATGACGAGCTACCTGTCCGCCCGCGCCGCCCGCAGCGGCTGGCGGCTGGACGACGTGCTGCTGCCGCTGGTCCACAAGACGCTCAAAGTCCTGGTGCTCGCGTTCGGGTTCGTGTTCATCGCCCGCGCATTCGGCTTTGAGGTCGCCCCGCTGCTCGCCGGTCTCGGGCTGGGCGGTTTGGCCTTCGGTCTGGCGGCCCAGGACACGCTCAAGAACTTCTTCGGCTCCGTCAACGTCGTCCTCGACCGCCCGTTCCAGGTCGGCGACTGGATCAAGATCGGCGACGTGGAGGGCACGGTCGAAGCGGTCGGGCTGCGCAGCTCGCGCATTCGCACGGCGTACGACTCGCTCGTCACGGTGCCGAATTCCGAACTGATGACCGCAAAGATCGACAATCTCGGGCGACGCCGCTACCGCCGCACAACCGCGACGCTGGCCGTTCCGTACGCGACGCCGCCGGAGCAGTTGGAGGCGTTTTGCGAGGGCGTCCGCGAGATCATTCGGCAGCATCCGTGTACGCGCAAGGACAACTTCCAGGTGTACGTCCACAATTTCGCGCCGTCCGCGATCGAGATTCAGCTCAACTGCTTTCACGAAACGCCGGATTGGAAGGTCGAGAATCACGAACGCCACCGGCTGCTGCTGGATATCGTGCGGCTGGCCCGGCGGCTGGGGGTCGATTTTGCGTATCCCACGCGGACGATCATCCACGCGCAGCCTGAGGAATCCGCGCTGCCGGCATTGCCGCGCGAACCCGCGGCCCGCGTGACCCCGGGGCGCCTGGACCAGGCGTTGCAGGCGGGTCGCGCGGCGGCGTTGGACGTCGTCGCCGCGAGCACTTCCGAACCGCGCCCGTAAAGGAGCGGCGATCCGAGCCGCGACCGCACGGGAGCGGCGATCAGAGCCGCGACCGGAAGGGAGCGATCCTCAGGCGCCTGTGCCGCATTTCGCTCTCACAGCCGCCCCGGCGCCCTGGCACGCGCGGCGCGGATCGCTCGCTTGCGCTCGCGGCTCGGATGCGCTCGCTAACGCTGCGCGGCTCTGATTCGCTCAGCGGCACACATGGCCAGCGCCAACCAGAGCGCGAAGATCCCGGCTAATTGAGCACCCGCCGCCCGCGCGGGCGGCCAGGCCAGCAGCACGGCCCCCAACCCCCAGACACCGAGCGCACCGGCACAAATGGCGAACCTGCGCGGCGTCGTGCGCCGAGCCTGGTCGGTGAGCCACGCCAGCGGCCAGTACAGCAGCGGCAGGTAATGTGTCCACACGAGGGGCGATAGCAGCAGTATCAGGCAGCACCACAGCCCAAACTGCGCCCGCAGCGTATTCCCTTGCGCCGCGTCCACCGGCGGCCAGGCACGCCCGTATCGCAACGTGACCAGCACGCTCAGGCCCAGCACGGAACAAGCGACCGCAACGTAGACCCAGACGCGTGCGCGCGGCGACACGTCGGCGAAGTTGACGTAGAACTCCTCCCGGGCCGACCAGCGCCCCGCGTTCGTCGGCGACAGCAACCGCCGCAGCACCATCGGCAGCGCGCTGTTGCTGAAGTGCGTCTTGACCGGCTGCGTGGCGGCGAGCGCTTCCACCGCCGAGCCGCCGCGGACCGCCCGGTCGTAGAACGCGCGGTGCTGCGCCAGCGCCTTTTGCGGACCGAGCGCGAGCAGCGGCAAGCCAAACCCGAGCAGCGCCACCACCGCCGCCGCCGCCCCGACCACCCGCCAGCGGCGCTTGAGCAAGAAGAAAACGAGCAACACGCCGGGCAGGAGCTTGATGAGCACCGCCAGACCCAGCGCCGCGCCGGCCTCCCACTCGCGCCCGCGCTCGACGAGCAGCCACGCGGCGACAATCAGAAACACGAGCAACAAGCTGATGCTGCCGACGACCGCGCACGAGTGGACGTACGGCAGCGCGAGTAACAGCGTGAGCACCAGCGCTCCCCGCGGGCGGCCCGACAACCCGTCGTGCAAGAGGTGCTCCGCAATGACCACCGCCAGCGCGAACAGGGCTAACGACAGCAAGACAAAGAGCGCGGTCGCGACCGGCAACGGCAGCAACCCCCACGGCAGCATGAACAACGTGAAGAACGGCAGGTAGTTGTGGACCCCCAGGTCAGCGGCGATGTCGCCGGTCTCGCGAAAATGAACGGCGTTTTCCCAGAAGTCGCGGAAGTCGCTGCTGCTGTCGGCCCGCCACGCGGCGACGGTCACCAGCACGCCGCCATAGATCACAGCCGCGGCCAGGAGCGGCGCCCAGCCGCGCAGCGCGGCACGGTTCATGGCGCCGTTGTCCGGCGGCGGCGAAGCACAAAGCCGTACAGCCGTCCGAGATGCCGCAGGTAACGCAGTTGTTCGGCCACGTTCAGTTTCGTCTGTCCGGCCCGGCGGTCCGCGAACGAGATCGGCACCTCGACCACGCGCGTCCAGCCGTGCCGCACGATCAGTTCCAGGGCGATCTTGTAGCCGATCGGGGCCAGCCCCTCCAGCCGCAGGTCGGCCCGCCGCACGGCAAAGAAACCGGACATCATGTCGCGCACCGGCGTCAGCGGCCGGGCGAGCAGGCGGCCGGCCAGGCTGTTCAGCCGCCGAAACCACGGCCAGTCCAGATCGACCCGACCGCCGGGCGCGAAGCGGCTGCCGATGGCCATTTGCACGTGCGGGTCGCCGAGCGCCGCCAGCAGGGCGGGAATGCGTTCCGGCGGGTGCGACAGGTCGGCGTCCATGACGACGACGAGTTCGCCGGACGCCGCATGCAGGCCAGCCAGCACGGCGGTCGCCAACCCGCGCTCGGCCGTGCGCACCACGCACCGCACCGGCGACGTCTGCGCAAGCTGCCGGGCGGCATCCGCCGTCCCGTCGGGCGAGTTGTCATCGATGACTAGCAGCTCGCTCGTGAGCGGATCGAGCGTCATGAACACGCGTGTCGCGAGCGGCGCGAGGTTGTCGCGTTCATTGTAGGTGGGGACGACGACGGTGACGTGCAGCTTGCCCATGTGTAGCGCGGGTAACACGCACAGACTAATAGTCTGTGCTCCACACAGCGCCGCGAGCGCCAGCGCGCGAATCAGAGCCGCGAAGCGTTAGCGGGCGCGGTACACAGACCAATAGTCCGCGCGCTACGCGCCGGCGCCGCCGGTCAATCCGCCACGGCGTAGCGCACAATGTAGTACAACGCCTGCACGCCGTCTTTCCAGGTGATTTTCTTGCCTTCCTCGTACGTGCGGCCGGAGTAGCTGATGCCGACCTCGTAAACCCGCCAACCACCGCGGGCGACCTTCGCGGTGATCTCCGGCTCGATGCCGAAGCGGTTGGAACGCAGCCGGATGTTGCGCAGCACCTCCCCGCGAAAGACCTTGTAGCAGGTCTCCATGTCCGTCAGGTTCAGATTGCTGAACATGTTCGACAGAAGAGTCAAGGCGCGGTTCGCGACGTAATGCCAGAAGTACAGCACGCGGTGCTCGGCCCCGCCGACGAACCGTGAGCCGTAGACCACGTCCGCACGGCCGTCGAGAATCGGCTTGAGCAGCTTCGGGTAATCGCCGGGGTCGTATTCGAGGTCGCTGTCCTGAACGACGACGATGTCACCGCGGGCCGCCGCGAAGCCCGTTCGCACTGCGGCCCCTTTGCCCTGGTTAACGGTGTGCTTGAGCAGGCGGATGTTCGCCCCCGGAAAGCGCGTCGGCAGCTCGGGATACAGCTCGTGCGTGCCGTCCTTCGAGCAGTCGTCCACAAGGATGACCTCTTTGTCGATGTCCACCGGGGCATCGAGCACGCGCCGGATGATCTCAAACAGCGTCTTCCGCTCGTTGTAGACGGGCATCACGATCGTAAGCAACATCGACGAGGGTTCTCCGATATACGCTCAGGCGCTGGCAGCGAGCAGCGGATAGACGCCCGCGTCGCGCGAGAGCACCGCCTGGCGGATTTGTTCCCGCAGCGTCGCCAGCGGCAGGCGCCACAGCCGCCGGGCGAGGTCGGGAAGCTGGGCCAGGCCGGGGTCCGGGGCGGCGAAGGCGTCGAATAGCACCCGTTCGACGGGCCGCCGATCGAACTCCGGCCGGCGGAATTCCTCCCACGTGTCGAGCAGCACGGGCAGCAGCGGGGCGCCCGGCCGGCTGACCCAACTCAGGCCCGCGAACGCCAGCAGCGCCGCAGACTGAAGCTGCACTTCCGCGTGATGCGCGATCATGAAGTGCCGGACGCCGGTGGCGGCTTGACCGCGATCAAAGCACTGGCAGCCGAGCAGGTAGCGCGCGACGGGGCAGCGCGGCTGGGCGTCCAGCCGGCAGGTGAGAGCGGCGTGCAGCTCGTCCGCCGGGGTTCGCGCATATTGTCGGGCCAACTCGCCCGCCTGGCGTCGCGTCATGGCTCCGTCGCTTGCTGTTGGAATACGTCCGTTCGCGAACAGCAAACGCTAATTGGCGGCGGGTTGGGCGTCAACCGGCCCCGCGTCGCACCCGACGCGCGCCACCCACTACAATTGCAGCGTGGAACCCGGCGACATTTGCCATCCACCCCGCCTCGCGGCCTGGGAGTTCGCGGGGCTGTACCTCACCTACGCCTGCAACGCGCGCTGCGCGTTCTGCTACCTGTGCGGCGGGCCGGACCGCGGCGGTGAGATGTTGGTCGAAACCGCTGTGCGCGTCTGGCGCGAGTTGGAGGAGCTGGCCCGCTCACAGGGCGTGGGGATGCGGGTCCACCTGGCGGGCGGCGAGCCGTGCAACGACTGGCCGCGACTGGTGGCCCTGCTGCGGGCGGCACGCGACGCGGGCCTGGCCCCGGCCGAGAAGATCGAGACCAATGCCGGCTGGGCGACCGACGACGGCCTGACGCGCGCCCGTCTGGAGCACCTGAACGCTTTCGGTGTCGAACGCCTGGTCGTCAGTTGCGACATCTTCCACCAAGAGTATGTACCGCTCGAGCGCGTGCAGCGCTGCGTGCGCGTGGCGCGCGAAGTGCTCGGCCGCGGGCGCGTCATCGTACGCTGGTGGGATTTCTTCCAAGACCCGGTCGATACGCGGTGTCTGACGCCGGAGCAGAAGCAGGCCGCCTTCGCCGCCGCGCTGGCGCAACACCCGGACCGTCTGACTGGCCGCGCGGCGGAGCAGCTCGCCCCGCTCCTGCCCTGCCAGCCGCCGGAGGCGTTCGCGAGCGAGGATTGCACCGCCGCCGTGCTAAGCAGCCGGCACGTTCACGTCGACGCGTACGGTCACATCTTCCCCGGCGTGTGCAGCGGCATCATCCTGGGCCGCGCGGGTGGGGCCGGCGTCCCCGCCGGCCAGCCCTGTTCAGTCGGCGAAGTCTGGCAAAATCTGGCGGCGAACTGGCCGCAGCACCCGGTTCTGGCCGCGCTCGTCGGCGGGGGCAGCTACGCTCTGTTTCAGCACGCGCGGACGCTGGGGTACTGCGAGCTTCCCGCGGGCTACGCCGACAAGTGCCACCTGTGTGCTCACGTCCGGCGGTGGCTTGTCGAACGGGGGGAGTGGCCGGAGTGGCTCGGCCCGCGGGAGTGCTACGGCCCGTAACCGCGGGCCGCCGATAGTGGGGTTGGCGGTCGGCGTCCGACCGTCCGGTAACGACTCGTGACCCCACGCCCTAACACTGATGCGCACGTCGCCGCTCTGGCCGCGCGGTTTCCCGCGCTGCTGCATGATGTGCAGCGCCATCTGCGTGAGGTGGGGCAGCCAGTCCGGCCGGAAACCGGCCCCGTCACCCTCGTGGAGTTCGACAACGGGCGCCACGCGTACATGCTGAACGCCCCGCACGCGGCGCACGTGCAGGCACGCCTCGCGGCGTTACCGGCCCACCGCCGGCTCGTGCAGCTCTTCCACAGCCCCGCGCAATTCCTGCAAGCCATCGCCGATCCGCAGTTTCCTGACCTGGTCGCGGACCCGCGCTGGCAGCCGTGGCTGCTGCTGCCGCTGCGCGCGGCACTGCACGTCCGCCAGTTCCTGGCGAATACACCGCCGCGGGATTGGCCGTGGCGTTTGGCGCAGGCCCCGGCGAGCGCGGGAGCGGCGACGGAAGCGGCGCAACGGTGCGGGGCGGAGTTGTTGGGCCTGCTCGAGGCGCTGCGAGACGAGCTTTTCCAATTGCTGGAAAAGCGCTACGCGGACCGACCGAGGCCGGCCGTGGTTCTGATCGGCGGCGCGCGACGCCTGCGCGTGCTCGCGATCGCCGGGCGCGGCTCGTGTTACATGCGCTATTGCGCGCGGGACATCGCGGATGGGTTGCGGGCGCACGGGGTGGACGCCCGGTACTTCCTCTACAGCTCGACGCCCGCGCACGGGTACGAAATCCTGCGCCGCATTGAGGCCTTCGATCCCGACGTTGTCTTTCTCAACGGGCACAGCCGGGAGTCGCTCACGCCGCTGCCGCGCGGGCTGACGGTGCTCTCCTGGGACCAAGACTACTGCCTGGTAACCAGCCCCGCGTACGCGGCGGCGCGGCAGCCGCAGGATCACCTGCTGCTGATGCTCAAGGACTGGGAGTTCGAAGCTGCCCGCGCCGGCCTGCGGGCGGACCACTGCACGCACCTGAACCCCGGCACCAACCTGCGCATCTACTTCCCGGCCGCCGCGCCGCCGGAGCCGGATTGTGACGTGCTGTTCGTCGGGAACTACTTTCCGTTCGAGGTTCATCGCAAGCTGGTGGGCTTTGACAGCTTTGACGAAACGAGCCAGCGGATCCTGCTGTATGCCCGCGAGCGGCTGCGCGAGTGGGTGCTGACTGCCGGTCCACAGGAGCCGTACATCATCCCCGAGTGGGACGAGTTCCTGCCGCGCGTCCTGGCCGACCTGGGTTTGGCAAGCGACATGGACCCACTGCACTGGCACACAGTCAAGACGTTTGTCCGCTATCGCATCGCGCACGAGCTGCTGCGGGAGCTGTATGTCAGTGCGCTGCGCGAATTCGACCTGCGGGTCTACGGTCGCAATTGGGAGCAAGTCCCCGCGGTCGCGCCCTTCGCCCGGCCGCCGATCGACAACGGGCCGCCGCTACGGGCGGCGATTCAGCGGGCGCGGATCAACCTCAACCTGCACGTGTGGAGCGCGCACCACCCGCGGCTGTACGACACGGCCGCGGCGGGGGGCTTCCAGTTGGCCGCGCGGCTGCCGGAAATCTATCCGCTCGAGGCGGCGTTCGACCCGCGCGCCGAAATCGACACGTTCGGCTCCATCGCCGAGCTGAAAGACAAGATCCGTTTCTATCTCGGGAATCCGGACCGCCGCACCGCGCTGGCCCGACGAGCGGCGGAGCGGGCCGCCCGCGAGCACAGCTACGCGCAACGGATGGGACAAGTTGTGGAGGTTTTGCGGAGACATGACAACCACCACCCAGACGCACGCGCCGCGGCCGATGCACCTGTCGCTGCCGCAATATCCGGCTAGCGCGGCGCCGCCCGCGGTCGGACCGCACCCCGCCCCCGCCGCCCCGCGCTCGGCCGACGCCCAGGCGCAGGTCGCGCGCTTCGCCGGCGACCCGTTCAGCCCGTTCAAAATCCTGAACCACCTGGACGTGCTTCAGGCCGTGGCACGCGGCGAAGTGGCGCCGCCCGTGACCGTCGAGATCGACCCGACCAACGTCTGCAACCACCGCTGCCAATGGTGCGTCAGCACCATGTCGCACAACGGCGAGGAGTTCACCTTTGAACAGCTCACGCGCCTGATCGACGACCTCGTGCGGCTGGGCAGCAAGTCCGTGGTCCTCAAGGGCGGCGGGGAGCCGACGCTGCACAAACAGTTCAACGCGATGATGCGCAAGGTCGCGGACGCGGGACTGGCGCTGGGCGTCATCACCAACGGGACGATGCCGTGGCCGGACACGCCGCGGATTCTGCTGGAGACGGCGGAATGGGTGCGCATCAGCCTGGATGCGGCGACGGCCCAGACGCACCGGCTGATCCACGGTTCGCGGGACTTTCAGCGGATCGTCCGCAACCTCAGCTTTCTGACCGAAAACACGCGGCGCACGCTGGTGGGCCTGAATTTCGTGGCCGAGCCGCGCAACCACCGGGAAATCTACGACTACGCGAAGCTCGGCCGGTCGCTGGGGGTCGCATATGTGGCCATCCGCTGCGTGTTCGACCCGACTGTGCAGCTCGAGCAAGCCGTGCGGGGGGAAATGCGGCGGCAAATCGAGGCCGCGAAGTCACTGACGGACGAGAGTTTCCGCGTCCTGGCGGGCGACTTCAGCGACACCCATCTCGACGCGGGGCCGGACCAGCCGTTCCCCTATCGCCGTTGTCTGGGGCCGAACCTGGTCGGTATCATCGGCGGCGACGGCACGGTCTTCGCCTGTTGCTTCCTGCGGGGCAACCCGGATTTCAGCCTCGGCAATGTACACGAGCAGAGCTTCGACGAAATCTGGGGCAGCGACCGCCGCCGCGAAGTGATGCAGCGGGCCGACCGCGGCGAATGCGGGCGGGTGTGCATGGGGATTGGGGGCCTGAGCGCCAGCCGATACCACCTGTACAACGAGCTCTTGGACTACCTGACGCTGGAGAACAAGGCCCACGCGGACTTTGCCTAGCCTACGCTCCGGGCCCGAAGGTAACGTCAAGTCTCTTCACCGCGGGCGAGCCCGGCGTGGTGCGAACGAACTTCCGCGGCGAGCGCGGCGTGAGCGTGCTGGCCTTGGAGGAGCAGTTCGGCGGCGGCGGACATCACGCCAGCGCCGGCGCCCGCATGCGCGGCACGCTCGCCGAGGTGACGGCGAAGGTCCTGCCGGTCGCGCACAGCTACGTTGCGCAACTCGCGCTGCCGCCCGCGGATTGACCGCGGGCCCGGCTCCGCACAGGCCCCGCTGTCCCGACCTCAGAACGCGAAGCGCAAGCGAGCGCCCCCAGCCTCAGAACGCGAAGCGCAAGCGAGCGCCCCCAGCCTCAGAACGCGAAGCGCAAGCGAGCGCCCCCAGCCTCAGAACGCGAAGCGCAAG
>CAYMXT010000015.1:0-35067 GCA_964394415.1 uncultured Planctomycetales bacterium | reverse complement strand
GTGCGGGTTTGAACGACGCAGGAAGAAGAGACGATGTTTTAGTTAGACGCGGCGGTTACGGGAGTCCAGTTGGCGGTGGCGGAGACGGGCACCGTCGTATGCACATCTGGCCCCCAGTCGGCCCGCGGCTCGTCACTGCTCCCCCCGATACACATCGCGCTGGTCAGTGAAGCCCAGCTCGTTGCGGACCTGTTCGACCTGTTTCCGCGGCTGGCCGCCGGGGAGCTGCCGGCGAACGTGAACCTCATCACCGGGCCGAGCAAGACCGCGGACATCGAGGGTGTCCTGGTGACCGGCATGCACGGCCCGGGAGCCGTACACCTCGTGTTGGTCCGCGCGGGCTGAGCGCGGCTGCCCGCTGTGCTCGCGATCACAAAGCCAGCTCCTCTTCCAGTACGCGCGCCACGCCGCAGGCGTCATTCGTGGCCGTCACCCGGTCCGCCGCCGCGCGAACCGCGGGCGGGGCGTTGCCCATCGCCACGCCCAGCCCCGCCTGTTGCAGCATATCCACGTCGTTCACGTCGTCGCCGATCGCGAGTGTCCGCCGCGGGTCGAGCCCCCACCGCGCACATAACTTCGCCACCCCGTACCACTTGTGTACCTGCGGCGCGAACGCCTCAATGAGCGACAGCCGGTACGGCGGCGCGTGCAAGACGTTGTGCGTCAGCCGTCCGTCGAACGCCGCTCGCAGCCGAACCGAAACGTCCTCGAGCACCTCGCTTTCATCGATGATCGATAGTCGCACCGGCGCGGGCGTGTCCGCGGGAATGCGGTCCACGTTGCGCACGGCGCACGGCGAGCGCTCGATCCACTGATCGACGGCTGGGTGTCGCCGCGGCCCAGCGAGGACGAACCCGTCGTCGCCAGCCTCGTTCGGGTCAGTCAGCCACAGCACCGGAAACCCCTCGCGCTGGAACCACGCCGTGGCCGCGCGCGCCACGTCGGGCGGCACCGGCGTGCGGTCGAGCGTGGCGCCGCTCGGGACGTCCGTGACGAGCGCCCCGAACACGGTGACCGTCGCGTCGAGATCGAGGCCGATCAGCTCCAGAATCGGGCGCGTCTCGGTGAAGGCCCGTCCGGTACACAGCACGATCTTGAGCCCCGCGGCGTGGGCCCGGTGCAGCGCGGCCCGGTTGACCTCCGGCAGCGCGTGCTGCGAATCGAGCAGCGTACCGTCGAGGTCGAGGGCCAGGAGGTCGTACTTTCGGGGCGTGTTCAACATGGCGCGCATTGTCTGACGCGTACGCAGCGTTGCAAGGACGCCGCGCGGTATACTGCGCAGCCGGAGAAGAAAACGCGGCATCTGCGCAGGTGGCGTGCATGGCCGGCCCAAACGATCCCGCGAGCGGGATGACCCAACGCGTGCGACGGGTGGCGATCCTGGGGTCGCCGGACAAACCGCTGGCTCGCGAAACGCTCGAGCGCACCGCGCGCTGGGTGCAGACGCACGCCACGGTCGTCCATAGCGACATCACCTTCGACAGCCGGCCCGCCCTGGCCACCCGCCCCGATCTGCTGATCGTCCTCGGCGGCGACGGCACGCTTATCGCCGCCGTCCACGGCCTGCGCGAGCAACAGCTCCCGATCGTCGGCGTCAACCTGGGCAAGCTCGGCTACCTCGCCGACTTCACGATCGACGACCTCGAACGCGAAGGCGAGTTCCTCTTCTCCGGCCAGCTCCCCATCACGCGGCGGGCCATGATCAGCGTCTGCGTCGAACGCAACGGCACCCGCACCTGCCACTCGCCCGCGGTCAACGACTGCGTGATCCTCGCCGGCCGGCCGTTCCACATGATCCAGATGACCGTCGCGGTCGATGGTGACGAGGTGGCCAGCGTGCGCGGCGATGGGCTGATCGTCGCGACGCCCTCGGGCTCGACCGCCCACAATCTCGCGGCCGGGGGACCAATCCTCGAGCCGACCGGCGAGGCCCTGATCCTGACGCCCATCTGCCCCCAGGCCCTGACGTTCCGTCCGGTCGTGATGGACGCCCGGCGGCGGCTGGTCGTGACGCTGGTGCAGGCGAATGCCGAGACCACGGTCGTGGTCGACGGGCGCGTGCTGACCGACGGTCGCACCGGCGACCACATCGTCGTCACCCGCTACGGGGCCGATTTTCTGCTGGTCCGCAACCCGCGCAACTCGGAGTGGCACGCCCTGCGGCGCAAGCTCCGCTGGGGCGAGGGGCCGAACATGCATTGATGCAGGTTTGCGGCCCCCGCGGGGGAACAAGCCCCGCGGCCCTTGTACACGCCCATGAACCGGACTATTATGCTACAGAATGCACCGTGGCTCTGGTTTGCCCGCTCCGCGTGGATTCGAGGCAGGCCCAGGTTTCACCGAGCCACCGGATGGGCCGAGCGCGTCAGTAATGTAGGAGGCAATCCAACTTAGTCAGCGCCAAGCCCCCGTCGGCTTCAGCGGCTACCCTGTAGTGAGCGAGCTCGATGCAGTGGCAACCACCGCCAGCGCAAACCCGCGCCCGAATGCACCGTCGCGCCCGACAGTCGAGCTGACCCCGCACGCAGCCAGGCCGCCAGGGGCCCTCAGCGATCGCGCCGCGCTCGTGTCCCGCTACGCCGCCACGCTCGTCGCCGGTACCGGCGTCGCGGTGTTGTTCGGCTGGGTCTTCAGCATCCCGGTGCTCAAGAGCGTCGCGCCAGGCTTCAGTTCGATGAAGCCGAACACGGCCCTGTCGTTTGCGTTGCTGGGCGTCGCGCTGCTGTTGTGGTCGCGGACCCCGTCGGGCTGGGTAGCGCTGTCCATGACGCGCGTGTGCGGGGGGCTGGTTCTCATCATCGGGCTGGCCTCCGGCCTGGAGGATCTGGCCGGGGTGAACCTTGGAATCGACGAGCTGTTGTTTCGCGACGATGCACCAGTCGGCGGCGCGCCCGGCCGCATGGCGCCGGCCACCGCGGCGAACTTCGCGCTGCTCGGCGCCGCCCTGGTTCTCTTGAGCACCGGCCGGCTTGTGCGCGTCGCCGAAGCGCTCACGCTGCTTGCGACAGTTCAAGCCCTGGTTCTATTGCTCGGCTTCGCTTATGGCGTCGAGTCCCTGTATTCGTTTGGCCACTTCGGTACAGTCGCACCGCACACCGCCGCGGCGTTTCTGGTGCTGTGCGTCGGGCTGCTGCTGGCCCGGCCGGGGCCGGGGCTGGCCGGGCTCCTGAGCAGTGCTTCCGCGGGCGGGCAGACGGCCCGCCGGCTGCTGCCGTGGGCGGTCGTGGTCCCGTTCGGTCTTGGCTGGCTGCGGCTGCTCGGCGAGCGGGCCGGCTGGTACGACCTGCCGCTCGGCCTGGCGGGCTTTGCGGCCACGAACATCGTCATTATCAGCGGGCTGATCTGGCTCAACGCGCTGCGGCTGGACCGCGCGGAGGCGCACCGGCAGCGGGCCGAGGCCACCCTGCGCTTCAGCGAAGCGCGGTTCCGCCGGCTGTACGAATCGCCGGTGATCGGGATCATGTTTGCGGACACCCGCGGCGGCATTTCCGGCGCCAACGACGCCTTTCTCAACACGCTGGGGTACACGCGGGCGGACCTGGACGCCGGGCGGCTGCGCTGGGACGCGCTCACGCCCCCGGAGCAGCGCGCCGGCGATGAGCATGCGCTGGCCGAGCTGCGTCGCTTCGGCAGCGCCCAGCCCTGGGAAAAGGAGTACCTGCGCGCCGACGGGCGACGCGTGCCCGTCGTCATCGGTGCGGCGATGCTCGAAGGCAGCCCCGAGCAGGCCATCGCGTTCGTCCTCGACATTTCGGAACGTAAGCGCGCCGAGGAGCGTCTCCGACGAGTGGCGGACGAGTTGGCGCGGTCGAACGCGGAGCTGGAGCAGTTCGCCTACAGCGCGTCGCACGACCTCCAGGAGCCGCTGCGGGCCATCGGCGGCTGCGCCCAGTTGCTCCAACGCCGCTACCAGGGCCAGCTCGACGGCCAGGCCGACGAGATCATCGGACACATCACGCGCGGTGCGGACCGCATGCACCGGTTGATCGAGGACCTGCTGGCGCTGTCGCGCGTCGGCGTGCGGGGGCGCGAATTCGCACCCATTGACAGTAACGCGGCGCTCGCCGACGCGCTCGCCAATCTCCGCAGCGCGCTCGAAGAAAGCGGCGCGCAGGTGACCGCCGGCGCGTTGCCGCAAGTCCTGGCCGACCGGGCTCAGCTCATCCAGCTCTTCCAGAACCTGGTCGGCAACGCGCTCAAGTTCCGCGCCGCCGGCCGGCCCGAAATCCGCGTGGACGCCGGTCGCGACGGCGACTTCTGGCGCTTCGCCGTCCGCGACAACGGCATCGGCATCGCCCCCGAGTACCACGAGAGGATCTTCGGCGTCTTTCGCCGCCTGCACACCGCGACCGCGTATCCCGGCACGGGCATCGGCCTGGCGCTGTGCAAGAAGATCGTCGCGCGCCACGGCGGACACATCTGGGTCGAATCCGCGCTCGGCCAAGGCGCCACTTTTTACTTCACCCTACCCGCTCCCAAGGACTTGAAATGAACAGCCCCCTGGGCGCAAAGCCCATCGAGATCCTGTTGATCGAAGACAGCGACACGGACGTGATGCTGCTGCGCGAGGTGCTCGGCGAGAACAAGATCGCCAACACCCTGCACGTCGTCACCGACGGCGAAGCCGCGCTGCATTTTCTCCGCCGCCAGCCGCCCTACGCCGACGTGCCGCGCCCGGACCTGATCGTGCTCGACCTCAACCTGCCGAAGAAGGACGGCCGCGAAGTACTGGCGGAGATCAAGACCGACGACACGCTGCGGCGTATCCCGGTCGTGGTGCTGACCACGTCGCGGGCGGAGGAGGACATCCTGCGGGTCTACGGCCTGAACGCGAACTGCTACGTGACCAAGCCGGTCGATTTCGACCAGTTCATCCGCGTGGTCCGCGAGATCAAGAACTTCTGGATGACGATCGTCAAGCTCCCCACCCAGGCCAGCCCATGAGTACGCCCGAACTCAGGATCCTGCTGATCGAGGACAGCTCCAGCGACGCGCTGCTGGTCAAGGAAGCGCTGCTCGAAGCCGGGCTGCATTCGCTGGAATTGACGCACGCCGAACGGCTGGACGAGGCCCTGGACCGAATCCACGACGCGCTCTTCGACGTCGTGGTGGTGGACCTCGGGCTGCCCGATTGCGCGGGCCTGGAAACGTATCGTCGCATTCAAGAGCGCGCGCCGGACACGGCGGTGCTCGTGCTGACGGGACTCGCCGACGAAGTGCTGGCCGCACGGGCACTGGCGGAGGGCGCCCAGGATTACCTGGTCAAGAACGAGCTGAACCCCCGCGAGCTGCGGCGGGCCGTGCAATACGCGGTGGAGCGGAAACGGGCCGAAGACGCCCGCCAGCGGTTGGAAGAAGAGCTGTACCGCGCCCGGAAGTTGGAGAGCATCGGGCAACTCGCCGCCGGCGTCGCCCACGATCTCAACAACGTCCTGACCGCGATCTTCGGCTACCTCGAGCTGGCCCGCATGAACCTGCCGCCCGAGCACGTCGCCCGCCAGGACCTCGTTCACCTGGACACCGCCGCCCAGCACGCGGCGGGCATCACCAAGGCGCTGCTCTCGTTCTCGCGCCAGATTCCAGGCGAGAAGAAGCCGCTGCGGCTGTATGACCACGTCAGAGGCGCCTATGCGTTTCTACGGCACCTGCTGCCCGCGACCGTCGAGCTGAAGGTATCGCCTCCGCCGACGGAGGAGGTGTGGGTGCAGGCGGACATGACCCAGCTTCAGCAGGTGCTCACCAACCTGGCCCTCAACGCCCGCGACGCGATGCCCCAGGGCGGCACGCTCTCGGTCCGCGTTGAAACGGGGGCGGACGACGCGCCCGGACCGGCCGGTGCGTCGGTCGTGCAGCTCGTCGTCGCCGACACGGGGACCGGCATGCCGCCTGACGTCCAGGCCCGGGTGTTCGATCCGTTCTTCACGACCAAGCCGCGTGAGCGCGGCACTGGTCTCGGGCTTTCCATCGTCCTGGGCATCGTGCAGGACCACGGCGGACGGATCGAAGTGGCTTCGACCCCCGGCCGCGGCACGACCTTCACGATCACCCTCCCGCGCATCCCGGCGGGCGAAGCGCAGCCCGCCGCGGTCGCGTCCAGCGTCCCGGCTTGCGGCGCCGGCGAGCTGATCCTGCTCGCGGAGGACCAGGCGCACGTCCGCACGTTCATGGAGACGCTGCTGCGGGCCAAGGGCTGCGAAGTGGTGGCCTGCGCGGACGGACCGACCCTGCTTGACCGGCGTCGCGAGCTGGGCGACCGCGTGCGGCTGCTGATTGTGGATATCGATCTGCCGCGAAAAAGCGGGACGGATTGTCTGCGCGAGTTGCGCGCCGCCGGCGACCAGACGCCCGCGCTGTTCATCACCGGCGGCATCGAGCACGATCTCGCCGCACTGGTGACCGCCGGCACGCGCGTGCTGCGCAAGCCCTTCAACCAGGAGCAATTGTGCGCGGCGGTGGCGGACGCCCTTGGGCCGCATGCTCCCAGCGCTTGACCGGCGGGTGCCGCCCAGCGCTTGGCCGACGGGTGCCGCCCATCGCGTGACCGGTGGGCGGTGTGTTCTTGTGCCGGCCTCGGCTTGGTGCGTCCACGGTTGGCGTGGACGCCCCCACGGGGATTCGAACCCCGGTCGCCGGCTTGAAAAGCCGGTGTCCTAGGCCTCTAGACGATGGGGGCGGCGGTCGGCGGCGCTGCCGCCGACCAGACCAGCCATGCTACGGCCGACCCCCCGGTCCGTCAAACGTGTGTCGACGCGCCCCGCGCCCGCACGGCGGACGCACCCGGACGCCGCGGTTGACAGCCGCGTCCGCATCCCCGAAACTATCTCCTCGCTTGAGTGCGTTCGTCCTCAAGAGGTGCCGCATGACGAAGTGGCTGCTGATCGGACTGTTGGCGGGCGTGGGGCTCCTGGCCGGCTGCGCGACCGTCACGAAGACGCCGCAGGAGAACTGGAACACCTATCGTTCGATCGCCGAGCTGGACACGCTCGAGATCGGGGACGATTGGAACCTGATCTGGCTGGCGGACCGGCAGACGCGGCTCACGAAATGGCACACGCGGTAACTCGCCGCGCGGGGGGTCGCGCACGATCGAAGTAGCGGGGATTCGTGGTGTAGTTGTAATGGCGTAGGCACGCTCCGTAGCGGCCCGCGCCCCGCGCGGCCGGGACGTCAACGGCTGGGCCCCGCCCGGCCAGCGCACCAGCCCAGCGCTGCACGGGGCCGTCGCACAGACTGATGGTCTGTGCCCCACCGCACAGACGGATCGTCTGTGCTCCAACACACAGACGGATCGTCTGTGCTGCACACCTTCGGATCGTCTGTGCTCCAACACACAGACGGATCGTCTGTGCTGCACACCTTTCTCAACGTCGCCGGCGCGGCCGGGCGGTCAGCGTCGCCAGTAATGTCGCCGACACCAGCGCCGCCCCGGTCGTGGGGCAAAGGGCCGACAGCGGCGATGGGGAATCCTGTTCCGCCTGTGCGCCGCCGTCAGGTTCGGAATCCGGCGGCGGGGTCACGGGCGGCGAGACGGGCGGCTGCACCGGTGATTCACCGGGCGTTTCGGTCGGCGTGGTCCCGGGGTCGCCCGCACTTGTCCGCGTCGTGAACGACCACACCGGCCCCGCCGTCTCGCCCCATTCACTCTTGGCGATCACACGCCAGTAGTACGTCGTACCGGGCTCCAGCGGCAGCGCAACCCAGCTCTTCGTCAGCGTCGCACCGGCGAAGGTCGCGTCCTTCAGCGTCGCGTCCTTGCCGAAGACCAGCTTGTAAATCGTCGCACCGTCGGCCCCACCCCATGACAACGGGCTGGTCAAATCGACCCCGGCGGCGCCGTCCGCCGGGACGGGGCCCGCCGGCGCCGTCGGTGGCCCGGGATGCGTCGTGAACGACCACACGGGGCCCGTGCTGAACGCCGCCCCCGCCCGCGCCACGATTCGCCAGTAGTAGGTCGTCGAGTACGCGAGCGCCGGCAGCGTGTACGTCGTGCTCGCAGTGTTTTTTGCGAGCGGCGGGGCTGCGTCCGTGCCAAAGAACACGTCATAGTTCTCGGCCCCGTACACGCCGGCCCATTTTATGTCCGCGTCGATGCTCACATCCACGGCATCATCGAGTGGGAAGAGCGCATTGGGGCTCGGCAGCGTGACCTGGAGCGTGGCCGCGCTGCTGGTCGCCGACGTGCAGACGCTGGTCACGACGACGTCGTAGTTGGCGGCATCGGTGCCCACCACCGCCGGCACGGCGTAGGTCTGGAAGATGGCGCCGAAGATGTTGACGCCGTCCTTCCGCCACTGATATGCGAGCGTCCCGGGGCCGGTCGCGGCGACCGAGAATGTGACCGTGGTTCCGGCGGGGACGGTTTGCGACTGCGGGTGGGTCGTGATGAGCGTTTCCGGCTGCACGGTCAACGCAGCCTCGCTGCTGGTCTCGATCGTGTTCAGATCAGCGTCGTGCGAGCAGTTGTCGCGGACGACCACGCGGTACGCGCCGCCGTCCGCTGGCGTCGCCGCGGCAATGGCGTAGGTGTTGGAAGTCGCGCCGGCGATATCTACGCCGTCCTTTTGCCACTGGTACGTCACCGGAGGCGTTCCACTGGCTGTCACCTGGAACGTCGCGCTCGTGCCGCGGCACGCCGTCACCGCGGTGGGCTGGACGCTAATCGTCGGCCCAAGCGTGCCGGCCTCGCACTCGTCAGGGATGAGATTGGCGTTGCAGTCTGCGCTGGTACCGCACGGCAGGTTTGGATCGCAGCCGGGGGTGTTGCAGTCAATATCACACTCGTCTGGGATGCCATTCAGATTACAGTCGCTGATGAACGTGATTTCGCCCCACCACGTGCCCCAGCGATCGGCCCCCCCGCCCGGCGTAGCGGCGTACTCCTGAATAGTCCAGAAAGTCGTGCCATCCACTGGATCGACGACGGTCGCACTGTAGTCTCCCCAGCGATTACTCGAGCCACCGTACGTCTTGTAGTAAGGCGCTTCGCCGGCTTTCAGCGTCTGTACCGCTTGCATCGTGCCCAGCGGGTCATCGGCGGCGCGTCCTGTGAAAGCGGCCTCAACGTAGATTCCGCCGTTGGAGTGGGAGAAACCCAGGCAGGCCTCCCGACGGCTGTTTACCGCGATCGCGGGGAAGAAGTAATGCTCGCCCGGGCCGCCGTCGAGCTTCCCGGACTGCACGAGCGGGCTCGGCATGGCGGCCGGATTCAGCTCATACCAGAAACTGGCGGTGCGATCGGGCGGACCGAGCATCGGCAAGCCGCCCGTGTGTGTGAACCACATCCGTCCATCCCGAAACATGGCGCTGAAGATGCGATAGTCGTTGGTGGAAACCCCGTTTGCGCTGCCGAGCTGTGCGGCGTCGATTTGCAGCCACCAGAACTTGTTTGCGACGCGGAACAACCCGGTCTCGCCGGTCCCGAATTGCGAGCCGGGGACGCCGGCGAATTGCGGGTCGCTGATGGCACCGGTTAGCTGCGTGATCCGCAGCACCGGAACCCAGGTATTGGGGTCATTGGGATCGCCATCCGCCCAGCCGATGTTGTCCACGATGTACAGGGTTTCGTCGTTTGGGTCGTACGTCTCACAGGGTTTGAGCGTGAAGCTCGTGACGGGATAACCGTCCCACTCGCCGGTAATGTCGAACTCGCGGGGGAACGCGCGGGAAAGGACGATACTCGCCCCGGACACGCTCGCAGGCTTGTTGATCACCCACATCTTGGCGCCGCCAAACTGCGGGTTTGCATTCACGGTGAACATGTTGTTCGTGATCGCGATCCAGTTCTTGTTGAACCCCACCAGCGGGTAGTCGGCCCAATAGGCCCCGAAACTGTCCGCCGCAAACTGGGTGAATTTCCACGTCCCCGTGGGGTCGTCCGTGTTGCTCAACGCCACGAATACCTTGGAACTGCTGCTGTTGCCTCTCGCATCGCATACCGCGATCCAGCGTTCGCACGTAGGATCGTAGACAATCTTCGGGTCGAACGGACCCTGGCCCTGTCCGAGGGGGGACCAAAATGCGCTCAGGCTCACAGTGTTCAGGATCGTACCGTCCTTCGTCTGGATGCGGACTTCGCTGTTCAGCGTCGTCATCACGTGATTCGGTCCCACCGCACCGATCGTGTCCGGCGGAATGACCGTGTTGTTGTCAAGGAGGGCCTGGAAGTTGCGCTGCAACTGCGGGTGCGCAACGCCGCGCGCACCGAGCGCGGCATCCCGATCGGTTTCGGCGCGGCGGCCTTCGAGTGTCCGGGCACGGAAGGCGCGCGGACTGCCGCTGGCGGGAATCGGCATGAACGGCCGCGCGGCGGGTTCCTGTCCAGCTTCGAGCGCGCGGATTTCGGCGTCGCGCGCGACCAGTTCAGCCCACGAGGCCGTAACCGTCGGCGATTCGACCTCCTCGGCCAACACCGCCACGGCCCCGGCGCTGATCCAAGAGAATAGGAAACCGATCGTAACCAGACGTTTGCAGAAGCGTGCGCGCGGGTTCATACCGCCCTTTCTACGAGAGTGGCTATCCGCCGTCATTGGTGCAAACACAACCCTAACTCACACCGCTGACCGCGGCCTGCGATTGAGCAAGTCCCAGGCAGACCGGGCCGCTGAACGCATTGTAACGGCCCACGCCGCCGCACGCAAAAACTTCCGCCGCGTCGGACTTCTTCGTGACCGCGCACGTCCGATAGGCGACGCGCGGCACGGATCAACGTCACTCATCCGCCGGCACGCCGTGTCCGGGCTTGTCGGCGTACAGCAACCAGTAAGCGACCGGGATCACGAACAGCGTGAACACCGTCGAGGCCAGCAGCCCGAAAATCAGCGCCCACGCCAGGCCCGAGAAGATCGGGTCGATCGTGATCGGTACCGCCCCCAGCATCGCCGCGCCCGCGGTCAGCAGGATCGGCCGCAGCCGCACGACCCGGCTCTCCATGATCGCGTCAAACAGCGACCGGCCCCGCCGCAGCGACAGGTGAATGAAATCCACCAGAATGATCGCGTCGCGCGTCACAATCCCCGCCAGGGCGATCATCCCGATCATCCCCGTCGCGGTGAAAAACACCGGATCGGCATACGGCCCGACCTGCCCACCGGCGACCGCGTTCAAAAGCCAGAAACCCGGCATCACGCCGACGATCGTGAGCGGAATCGCGAGCATGACCACGAGCGGGACGGCGAATGAGCCGGTTTGCGCGACGAGCAGGACGTAGATCCCGACCATCGCCGCGCCGAACGCTAGGCCCAGGTCGCGGAACACGTCGAGCGTGATCTTCCATTCGCCCTCGCCGGCGAAATCCACGCGGATGCCGGCGGGGACGGACCACGGCAGCCCGCCGCCGTTTTTCAGAAACGTGCGCTGGGCGACCGGGCGGGGCGCGGCGGCATCTTGAGCCCCCTCCCTTCCAGGGAGGGGGGGGGGGGCCCCCCCCCCCCCCCCCGGTGGGGGGGGGGGGGGGGCGGCCCCCCCCCCCCCGCCGCCGTTCACATCGCCCCTCACCCTGCCCTCTCCCCAAAGGGGAGAGGGTCTCGCATCCGCACCGGCCGGAGGCCGATGCTCCCCTGCGTCGCTCCGTCGCTTCGTCGCTCCGTCGCTTCGACGGGCCGCCGGACTCGGAGGTCCGGCGCTACCGGTCACCCGGTCCGCCTGCACATCCACGACACAATCCGCCGGCGGACGCCCGGCCGTCTCGGCAAACACGTACGCGACACGTTCGAGGTTCTTGTGATAGATGGTCTGCGCAACGCGCTGCTGTTCCCACGTGCCCAGTTCGGCCAGCGGCACGCTCGCGCCCGTGCGCCCCGTGATGTGCAACGCCGCCAGGTCGGCCGCACTCGAACGCAGCGCCAGCGGCAGGCGTAGCTCAATCCGCAGCGGGTTCCGCTCCGCCGGAACGTGCAGTGTGCCCGCCGTCTCGCCGGCCAGGGCGAGCCGCAACGTCGCGGCGATTTCCTCGACGGACACGCCGTGCAGCGCGGCCTTCTCTTTGTCCGTGACGAAGACGAGCTTGCGCTGCGGCGCCTCGCTGATGTCGTCCACATCGACGACGCCCGGCTCGCGCGCGAGGCGTGCCCGCACGGTTCGCGCCGCGGCGAGCAGATCGTCATACGTGTGGTCCGGCCGGCCGTAGACCTCGCCGACCAGCGACGCGATCACCGGCGGGCCGGGCGGCATCTCGACGAGCTTCAGATTCGCGCCGTTTCGCGCGGCGAGCGCCGTCAGCTCGTCGCGCAGCCGCAGCCCCAGCCCGTGACTCTGCTGCCCGCGGCTTTTCTTGCCGACCAGCCCGATGCGAATGTCGGCCACGTTGTCGCCGCGGCGGAGGTAGTAGTGCCGCACGAGGCCGTTGAAGTCCATCGGCGACGCGACGCCGACGTAGCTGGTGTAGTCGGTGACCTCCGGCACGCCGGCCAGGAACCGCTCGAATTCGCCGACCACGGCGGCGGAGCGCTCGAGCGTCGTGCCCTCGTCGAAATCGAGCACGAGCAGCAGCTCGTTCTTGTTGTCGAACGGGAGCATCTTGAGCGGGACCACGCGGAGCGCCGCCAGACCCGCGGCGGCGATGGTCAGCGCGCCCATCACGGCGAGAAACAGCCACGCATTCCGCCGTGACCGCAGCAGCGGCGCCATGAGCGGATAGAACAGCCGGTATAGGCGGCTCTGCTTCAACGCCGCGAGATCGTCATCCCCCTCCCTCTCAGGGAGGGGGCAGGGGGAGGGTTCGACGCCGTTCGCACTACCCCTCACGCTGCCCTCTCCCCCGAAAGGAGAGGGGTTCGCATCCGCACCGGCCGGAGGCCGATGCTCCCCGTAGTGCCGCTTGAGCACGTGATACGTCAGCCACGGCGTAATCGTGAAGGCGACGACCATCGACATCAGCATCGCAACGGGGACGTTCAGCGCCATCGGCCCCATGTACGGGCCCATCATGCCGGTGATGAAGAACATCGGCAGGAACGAGACGATCACGGCGAGCGTGGCGGTGATGAGCGGCGGACGCACCTCCGCGACGGCTTCCAGGACGATCGGCTTCGTCGCCCGCCGGCACAGGCCGAAGTGTCGCGCGATGTTCTCCACGTCCACGATCGGGTCATCGACCAGCAGACCGAGGGAGAGGATCAGCGCAAAGAGCGTGACGCGGTTGATCGTGTACCCGAGCATCAGGTTCACGGCCAGCGTCAGGCCGAACACGACCGGCACCGCGACGGCGACGATCAGCGCCTCGCGCCAACCCAGGCTCAGCGTCAGCAGCGCGATGACGATGATGACCGCGACCGCCAGCGCCTCGACCAGCTCGTTGACCTTGTCGTTGGCCGTCAGTCCGTAGTTCCGCGTAATGACGAGCTCGAGGTCGTCGGGAATGACCGTGCGTTTCAGTTCCGCCGCCGCCCGCAGCACGTCCTCGGCCACCCAGACCGCGTTGGTGCCCTTCTTCTTGGCCAGTGCGATCGCGACCGCCGGCCTGGAAGCCCCGTGCAGCGGTGCATGGGCCTCGGGCCCGGGCGCTTCGCGGTTCGCCGCACGGGCCGGAGGCCCATGCTCCCCGACGACGGTTCCCGTCATCCCGTGATGCGCCGCAAAGCCGCGGGCCGGACCCCAGCCGTGCCGCACGTAATTCGTCACTTCCGCAGGTCCATCCATGATGTCGGCGACGTCTTTCAGGAAGATCGGGCGCTCGCCGACTACCTGGACCACGAGCTCGCGCAGCTCACTTGCGTGCGCGAAGGCTCGCCCGACCTCCACCCGCTGAAACTCATCGCCGCGCGAGAAGTCGCCGGCCGTCACGGTCACATTCGCCCCGCGCAGGGCGCGCAGCACCGCGAGGGGCGCGAGGTTGTAGGCCCGCAGCCGGTCCGGGTCGAGGTAGACCGACACCGTCCGCGGCGCGCCGCCGACCACGTACGCGCGCGAGATGTCCTTCACCGCGGCCAGGCGCGCGACGACTTCCTCCGCCACGCGCCGCAGGGGAGCATCGGCCTCCGGCCGGTGCGTCACCGGCGGGACGCCGATGCTCCGCGCCGCCAGCGTCAACGTCACCATCGGCACATCATCAATCTCGACCGGCTTGACGACCCACCCGGTCACGCCCGGCGGCACCAGGTCGAGGTTCTCGTCGATCTTCTTGAACAGCTTGACCAGGCTGCGCTCGCGATCCTGGCCGACGAAGAAACGCACGGTGATCACGGCTTCGTCGGGCCGCGACATCGAATACACGTATTCGACGCCGTCGATTTGGTAGAGGATCTTCTCCAGCGGCGTCGCGACGAGCTGCTCCACCTCGGCCGCCGACAGCCCCGGCGCCCGCACGAACACGTCCGCCAGCGGCACGACGATTTGCGGGTCTTCCTCGCGCGGCGTCAGCCAGAGGGCCGCCGCGCCCAGCACGACCGCCAGCAGAATCAGGATCAGGGAGAGGTTCGAGTGCAGGAAGATGCGGACGACGGCGTCGGTGAACGTATGTGGCTTCCCGCCCGGCGGCGTGCTCTGCCCGGCGTCGCTATGTGGTGTGGCCATGTGCTACGCCCCCTTCGTCGCTTCGTCGCTGCGTCGCTGCGTCGCTTCCCGGGCCGGCACCGCCACCCGCTCGCCCGCCCGCAGCCCGGACAGCACTTCGAGCTCTGCGTCGCGCGTTCGCCCAAGCTGCACGACACGCCGGTGCAGCGTCTGGCCGTCCGCGTCCGCAACATCGACGCTCTCGAGCTGCCCCACCCGCCGCACCGCCGCCTGCGGAATCACCAGCCATTCCTCTTCGTCCAGCGGGATCAGCAGGCGCCCGAACATCCCCGAGTGAATGTCCGGCGGACACGGGCCGGTCACCTTCACCGCGAATGAGCGGCTGGCCACGTCGGATTCCGGCACGATTTCGCTGACCTCCCCCGCGCACGTCCGCCCGAGCGCCTCGATCCGCACGTCGACCACCTGCCCCACGCTCAGCCGCGGCACCAGCGACTCACGCACGCTCGCCACGAGCTGCATGTGCGTGGGGTCATACAGCGACAGCAGCGCCTGCCCCGGCGAGACCATATCGCCGACCTCCACGCGCTTGTCCACCACCAACCCGTCCAGCGGGCTGACGATCGTGGCGTAGCTCAGCGTTACATTCGCCTCACGCTGTGACTGCTGGGCCTGCTCCAGCCGGGCCGCCGCGGCCTTCAGCGCCGTTTCCGCCTGGTCAAATTCGGTCTTCGCGGCGTTGCTCTGGGCAAACAGGCGACTGACGCGGTCGAACTCCGTCTGGGCCTGCGCGCGGGCCGCTTCCGCCTCGCGGACTGCCGCGTCCGCCCGCTCCTGGCGGGCCTTCAGATCCTCGTCGTCCAACCGGACGAGCAGCTCGTCTTTCGCGACGCGCTGCCCCGCCTTGACGCGCACCTCGGCGACCTTCGCCAGCAGCTTCGCCGCCACCGTCGTTTCGCGCACCGCCCGCACGGTCCCCACGGCGGATTCCTGGGCCGGCACACGCACCACGCGCGCCGCGACCAGCACTTCATCACCGCTGAGCACCCGCCCCGCCTCCGCACGCGCCGCGCCAGGAACGGGCCGCATCTTCGGCGTGAACGTCCCCGCCAGCCAGAGAATCAGCAACACGATGCCAACCGTGAAGCTGATCGCCAGCAACAGCGTTTTCGCAGCCGCGCCGCGCGGCGCGCCAATCCGGCGTCCTTCACCTGACCACATGGGCTGCTCCGTTGCTCAAGACCCGGGCACCGCGCTGGTGGACACTTGCACCGCGTCGTCCGCCCGGGCCAGGTCGATATGCCGCTGCCAGGCCGGGTCGCTCTGCGGAAAATCCGTGCGATAGTGAACGCCGCGCGACTCGCAGCGCGTCGCCGCCCCGGTCGCGATGGCGAGGGCGACGGTGAGCAGGTTCTGCGTTTCCCAGGCCGGCGGTTCGTCGAAGACCTTGTCCATCACGTAACGCGACCAGAACTCGATGATCTCGAGCGTCTCACGCAGGCGATCGCCCGTGCGCTCGACGGCCGCGTTGCGCGACATCAGGCTCATCAGGCTGTTACGCACGTCGCTCAGGTCGAGACTGGTCCGCGCGGAGTGCGGCAGCAGATGACTGACCGGCCAGGGCCGCTCGATCCGCTCGTTGGCCCGCGTGCGCTCGGCTGCGAGTTGCCCCGCCCGCCGTCCGCACACCAGCCCTTCGAGCAGCGAGTTGCTCGCCAACCGGTTGGCACCGTGCAGGCCGATCGACGCCACCTCGCCGCAGGCCAGCAGCCCGTCGAGCGGCGTTTGACCGTTGGCGTCGGCGACCACGCCGCCGACCGTATAGTGGGCACTCGGCCGCACCGGGATCAGGTCGCGGCCTGGGTCGATGTCGAACTCGCGACAGAGGCGGTCGAGATTGGGGAAGCGTGCCGCGAAGCGCCCCGCGGGGAAATGTCGGGCATCGAGAAAGACGCACGGCTCGTGCGTGCGGCGCATTTCCGCCGTGATCGCCCGGCTGACCACGTCGCGCGGGGCCAGCTCGCCGCGCGGGTCATAGTCTGTCATGAAGCGCTGCCCGGTGCGGTGGACCAGGTACGCGCCTTCACCCCGCACGGCCTCGCTGATCAGTTCGCGGGCGGCCCCGGCGACGTACAGCGTCGTCGGGTGGAACTGGATCATCTCCATGTCGCGCAGCGTCGCACCGGCCCGCAGCGCCATGGCCTGTCCATCACCGGTCGCGATGGGCGGATTGGTCGTCTCGCGATACACGCGGGCCGCCCCGCCGGTCGCCAGGATGGTCGTCGTGGACCAGAACATCTGGTGCCCGTACTTCGGGTGAAACGTGACGGCCCCCACGACCTGGCCTTCGTGCGTCAGCAGGTCGATCGCGAAGCAATGCTCGAAAACACGCACGCGCGGGTGGGCGCGGACCTGTGCGAGCAGGACGCGCAGAATTTCGCGGCCCGTCGCGTCGTGGGCGTGAATGATCCGCGGGTGTGAGTGGCCGCCCTCGCGGCCGGTTTCCAGGTCCGGCCCCTCGCGATCAAAACCCGCTCCAAACTGCTCCAACGCCGCAATCGCCGCCGGCGCTTCCGCCACCACGCCCGCGATCACCTCGGCATGTCCGAGGCCGCAGGCGACCTCCACCGTGTCCCGCGCGTGTTGCGCCGGCGTGTCGTCCGGCCCGGTCGCCGCCGCGATGCCGCCCTGCGCGTACGCGGTCGTCGATTGCTCCGCGGCGTCCTTCGTCACGACGAGGACCTCGCCCGCCTCCGCCGCGGCCAGCGCGGCGTGCAGGCCGGCCACCCCCGCCCCCAGCACCAGCGTGTCCGTGAACAGGTGCGGCAGGCGGTGGTGCTCGAAATTCGTCAGGTAGCGGCGCCGGCCAATCGCGGTACTCATGGTTGTTTTCGCAAGCACCCCTAGCGTTGGAACCGCCGCACGCGCACGTCCGTCACGACCATGTCAACCGGCACATCGTCCGCGGCGACGGGAATGGCGGCGACGATCTGCTCTTCAAACGCGAGCGCACACTTCACGCCGCGGAAGTCAGGATGCGAAAGAAACCGATCATAAAACCCCCGCCCGCGACCCAGCCGGTTGCCCTGCTCGTCAAATGCCAGCCCGGGCACGACGACCAGGTCGATCTCGGAGACGGGGACCGGCATGCCCTCCAGCGGCTCGCGAATCCCCTGGTAGCCCTCCTCGACGCCGCTGGTCAGCGATTGGAGTTCGATCGGCAACATGCGGCGCTGGTCCCACGTCACGCGCGGGGCCAGCACGGTCTTGTCGTCCGCCCAGGCCTGGAGCGCCAGCGGCTGCGTGTCCACCTCGTGCCCGGTCGACAGAAAGATCATGATGGTCCGCGCCCGCCCGTATTCCGGTTGCTCGCAAAGCAGGCGGCCCGCCGCCGCGCTGCGGTGCTGCTGTTGGTCGGGCGGGATCCCCGCCAGGAGGTCGCGCACGCGCTGTCGCAGGTCCCGTTTCGGCACGCTCACGTCGTTCGCTCGGCGCTCGCGGCGGCTCGCAGGCGGCGAAGCTCGGACAACACTTCAGCCAGCCGACGTTCCGTGCCGCGGTCCGTGGGATTGTAATAGGATTTGGCGGCCCCCAGGTAGTCCTGCGCCACCCACCCGCCGGGGTAATCGTGCGGATACTGATAACCGCTGCCGCGGGCCAGCCGCGCGGCCCCCGGGTAGTTCGCGTCCCGCAAATGCGCGGGCACGGGCAGCACCAGGCCGTCGCGCACGTCCGCCCGCGCGGCGTGGATCGCGAGCGTCACCGCGTTGGACTTGGGTGCCAGCGCGATGTACGTCGCGGCCTGCGCCAGCGCGTACTCGCACTCCGGCACTCCGACCGCCTCCGTGATCCGCACCGCCGCCGCCGCCAGAATGGCGGCCTGCGGGTCGGCGTTGCCCACGTCCTCCGACGCACAAATCGCGATCCGCCGGGCGATGAACCGCGGGTCTTCGCCCCCTTCGAGCATTCGGGCGAGCCAGTACAGCGCCGCGTCGGGGTCGCTGCCGCGCATGCTCTTGATGAGCGCCGACGCCACGTCGTAATGCGTGTCCCCGGCTGCGTCGTACGGCACCACCTTGCGTTGGAGCGATTCCGCCGCCACCGCGCGCGTCACACGCAGCGGTTGACCGTCGGTGTCGCGCGACAGCGAAAGCACCGCCACCTCGAGCGCCGTCAGCGCCCGGCGCGCGTCGCCCTCGGCCCGCTCGGCGATCAGCCGCAGGGCGTCGTCGTCGCACGCCGCGCCGGTCGCCCCCAGCCCGCGTTCGCGGTCGGCCAGCGCCTGCCGCAGCAACCACGCCAGGTGCTCCGGCGTCAGCGGTTTGAACTCGAACACCTGGCTGCGCGAGATGAGCGGGCCGTTGACGGAGAAGAACGGGTTTTCCGTGGTCGCGCCGATCAGGATCAGCACGCCCTCTTCCACGTCGCGCAGCAGCACGTCCTGCTGCGCCCGGTTGAAGCGGTGAATCTCGTCCAGAAACAGCAGCGTGCGCGGCCCGCCGCCGGCCAGCCGCTGATGTGCGGCGTCGAGAATCGCCCGCACTTCCTTGACGCCCGCCTCGGCGGCGTGCAGCCGCGTCGCAACCGCCTTGGTATGCCCCGCGATCAGCCGGGCGAGCGTGGTCTTTCCCGTGCCGGGCGGACCGTAGAAGATCAAGCTGGTGAGCCGGTCCGCCGCGAGCATGCGCCGCAGCAATTGCCCCGGCCCAGCGAAGTGCTCCTGCCCCACAAACTCATCGAGCGTCCGCGGCCGCATCCGCACCGCCAGCGGCTGCACCCCCCGCAAGGCGGCGTCACGCTGTTCGGCGAACAGGTCCACGGCGTCAGAGTATACCGCTGTCGCCGTCGCCGCCGTGCGCGGCCGCGCGGGGCGCGGGCCGCTACACAGCCGACCCCGCGCGCGTATAATGGCCGCCTGCAACATGACGAACGTCCTGGTCCATCGCACGGGGGGATATGAGGCTCGAAGTGTCTAACGCTGCGCCCGGGTTTCTCGACCGCCACCATTTCCTCCTGCGGCGGCTGCACTCGCTGTCGGGCCTCGTTCCGATCGGCGCGTTCCTCATCAATCACCTGCTCACCAACTCGACCGCGTTCCTCGGCCCGGACCGCTTCGACGAACACGTCAAGTGGATCCACCACATGCCGTGGCTGACGGCGATCGAGGTCCTGTTCATCTTCCTGCCCATCGCCTTTCACGGCTTCTACGGCGTCCTGATCGCCTGGCAAGGCAAGCTCAACCAGTTCCAGTACCCCTACATGGACAACTGGCGCTATACGCTCCAGCGCGTCACCGCCTGGATCACGCTCGTGTTCATCGCCGTCCACCTGCTGCACTTCCGCTTCGCCCACTGGTTCGGCGCAGCGGAGTACCAGGCCGCGGCCCCGTTCTACTTCGCGTTCACCAAGCAGGGCTTCCTGAGCCTCTGGCTGCCGGCCTGGCTGTGGGTCGTGGTCTACTGTGTCGGCCTCACCGCCGCGGTCTACCACTTCTGCAACGGCCTCGTCACCTTCTGCATCACCTGGGGGCTCGTGGTCGGTGTCCCGCCGCGGCGGCGCCTGTCGCTCGCCGCCGGCGGGCTGGCCGTGGTGCTCATGTTCTGGGGCCTGACGTCGCTGTACGCCCTCGTGCGGTGCCAGACGGCGACCCACGCCGTTCCTGAGAAGGCCCCCATCGCGCAAACGCACTGATCTGAAAGCACACTCATGGCCAAGCAACGTGTGATCCTCATCGGCGGCGGGCTCGGCGGCTTGTGGGCCACCCTGCGCCTGGCCGAAGCCGGCTACGCCGTCGATCTGTTCTCGCTGTTCCCCGTCAAGCGCTCGCACTCGTGCTGTGCCCAGGGCGGCATCAACGCGGTGCTGGACATCAAGGGCCAGCGCGACTCGGTGCAGCAGCACATCGTCGACACCATCAAGGGCGGCGACTATCTCGGCGACCAGCCGCCCATCAAGACCATGTGCGAGGACGCCCCCGGGCTCATCCGCACCTACGACCGCATGGGCGTCACCTTCAGCCGCACGCCCGAAGGCATCATGGACCAGCGGCTGTTCGGCGGCGTGAAGAACCGCCGCACGGCCTTCGCCGGCGCGACGACGGGGGCGCAACTCCTCTACTCGATCGATGAACAAATTCGCGCCCAGGAGGGTCCGGCCGGCGTCACCAAGTACGAGTTCTGGGAGTTCCTCTCGGTCGTGGTGGACGACACTGGCGTGTGCCGCGGCATCGTCGCCATGAACCTCAAATCCATGCAGGTGCAGGCGTTCCGGGCCGACGCCGTCATCCTCGCGACCGGCGGCGCGGGCCTCATCTGGGGCCGCTCGACGATGTCCACCAACTGCACCGGGGCGGCGGCGGCGCGGGCCTACCAGGCCGGGGCCAAGTTCGCTAATGCCGAGTTTGCCCAGTTCCACCCGACCGCCATGAAGGGCCACGACAAGCTGCGGCTGATGTCCGAAGCCTGCCGCGGCGAGGGCGGGCGGATTTGGGTGCCGCGCAAGCCGGGCGACACGCGGTCCGGCCGCGACATCCCCGAGGACCAGCGGTTCTACTTCCTCGAAGAGTGGTATCCGACCTACGGCAACACCGTCCCGCGCGACGTCGCGTCGCGGGCGCTCGTCCGGGCAACTCGGCAAATGGGCCTCGGCGTGCGCGGCACGGACATCGTCTATCTCGACCTGACCCACAAGCCGCGCGAGTTTCTCGAGCGCCGGCTCGGCGGCATCCTCGAGATGTACGAGACGTTTGCCGGCGTCGATCCCTACACCAACCCGATGGAGGTCTTTCCGTCCATGCACTACACGATGGGCGGCCTCTGGGTCGGGTTTGAGAAGGACGGTCAGACGGGCGGCATGGTCCGCAGCCACCCGAAAAACCACGCGACCAACATCCCCGGCCTGTACGCCTGCGGCGAGTGCGATTTCGCTTATCACGGCGCGAACCGGCTGGGCGCTAATTCGCTGCTGAGCGCATCGTTCAGCGGACGGGTCGCCGGCGACGCCGTCGCGGCGTATCTGAAGAACCTGAAATCCAGCACCGACAAGGTGCCGACGCACGTTTTCGACGCCGCCGCAAAGCAGCAGGAGGAAATCAACGAAACCCTGCTGGCGCGCACGAGCGGCGAGAACGCCAGCACGTTGCACCACCAGCTCGGCGAGATCATGTCCGAGCTCGTGTTCGTGGAGCGCGAGAACAAGGGGCTGGACAAGGCCCTGGCCGCGATCGGCGAGCTGAAGCAGCGGTCGCGGAACATCGCCCTCGACGACCGCGGGCGCTGGTCCAACCAGTCGCTCGCCTGGGCGCGGCAAGTGCAGGACATGCTCGTGCTGGCGGAGGTGATGACGAAGTGTGCCCGTCTGCGGGACGAGTGCCGCGGGTCGCACTACAAGGCCGAGTTCGAGCTAAAGCCGCCGGAGGGCAAGTTCCCCGGCGACCCGGAATACGCGGAGTTTACGGCCAAGTGGAAGGCCAACAACGAGCAGTGGCTGAAGCACTCGATTGCCACACACACCCCGGCGGGTCCGCAGGTGGAGTACTGGCCCGTCGAGGTATCGGTGATGGCGCCGGAAACGCCGCGGGATTATCGGTAGTCCTTGAATAGCCGCGGAATGGAAAGCAATGCCTGAGATCAGCCGTTTCTTCGGCATCATTATTCGGATGTTCTTTGATGACCACAATCCTCCGCACGTCCACGCGGAGTACCAGGGCGGCAAGGCGTTGTTTGATTTCGCTGGGAACATCATGCGCGGCGACTTGCGATCCCGCACGGCTACGCGGCTGGTGCGCGAATGGCTCGACCTTCACGCCGCCGAGCTGCGCGAGGACTGGGCGCTGGCTCAGGCGGGAAAAGAGATCAAGAAGATCACCCCGTTGGATTGAGGTGTAACGTGTGGGACTTCAACGATGTTGTAGAGATTGAGCCCCGCTCCGGGCATTCGTACCTCATCGTGTTCGACGATGGGACGCGCGCGGTGATCGACTTCTCGGAGTATCTGGATCGAGGCCCGATGTTTGCCCCGCTCAAGGATCCGGCTTACTTCAGGCAAGCCACGATCGCGGGCGGCACGATCGCATGGCCGAACGGCGTGGATATCGCTCCGGAAACCCTCTACGAAAAGTGCTGCTGCGCGGCTCAACTCGCGGCGGACTGCGGCAGATGAACCGGTGAGACGGAGGCCACGCTGACAACCGGGTGGCTTTACCATGAGGATCTCGCGCGATGGAGAAGTTCATTCACTTCCGCGTTAAGCGCCAGGCGGCCCCCGGCCAGCCGTCGTACTGGGAAGAGTTCCGCATGCCCTACGCGCCGCAGCACAACGTCATCTCGGCGCTACTGTACCTGCGCGAACACCCCGTCAACATCTTCGGCGAACGCGTGGCCCCCGTCGTCTGGGAGTCCAACTGCATGGAGGAGGTCTGCGGGGCCTGCACCATGATTATCAACGGCGTGCCCCGCCAGGCGTGCGCCGCCCTGATTGATGATCTCGAACAGCCGATCGTCCTGGAGCCGCTCACCAAATTCCCGCTGGTGCGCGACCTGATGGTCGATCGGCAACAGATGTTCGATGCCCTGCGGCGGGTCAAGGCGTGGGTGCCGCTGGACGGCTCGCAGGACATCCACCAGCACGCCCCGCGCATCGCGCCGCAGGACCAGACGCTGCGCTACGCCTTCTCCCGCTGCATGACCTGCGGCTGCTGCATGGAGGTCTGCCCGCAGTACCACGACGAGTCCGAGTTCATCGGCCCGGCGCCGCTCGGCCAGGTCGCGCTGCACAACTCGCACCCCACCGGCGGGTTCTTCAAGGCCGACCGGTTGCACGTGCTGATGGAGAGCGGCGGCCTCGCCGACTGCGGCAACGCCCAGAACTGCGTCAAGGTCTGCCCCAAGCACATCCCGCTCACCGAGGCCATCGGCACGCTCGGCCGCCAGGCGACCGTCCAGTGGTTGCGGGACATCTTCGTTCAGTAGAGCAGCCCAGACGCTTGGTCTGTGCAGCACAGACGATTCGTCTGTGCGCGGAGCACAGACTATCAGTCTGTGCGAACGACCATGCGCCGCTGCGAACTGCACTTCTACCTGCCGCCCGAGCTGATCGCCCAGCACGCCGTCGAGCCGCGCGACGCCGCCCGCCTGCTCGTGCTCGACCGCGCCACGGGACAACTCGCCCACCGCGTCTTCCGCGAAATCGGCGACTACCTGCGCCCCGGCGACGCGCTCGTGCTCAACGACACCCGCGTCATTCCCGCGCGCTTCTTCTGCCGCCGCCCGACCGGCCGCCGGCTGGAGGCCCTCTTCCTTCACGATGACGAGTCGGACTGGCGCGTCTTGCTGCGCGGCGCCCGGCGCCTGCGCAACGGGGAGCAACTGCTCGTCGAGGGGGCCGACCTGACCCTGGAAGTCCGGCAGCGCTGCGACCGCGGCGAATGGCTCCTGCGCCCGCATCCGCCCACGCCGCCGCACGCACTGCTGGAGCGGGTCGGTCTGCCGCCGCTACCACCATACATTCGGCGGCGGTCCGGCCGCGGCGGTCTGCCGGAGCCGACGGACGCGGCCCGCTACCAGACGGTCTACGCCGCGCGCCCGGGGGCCGTGGCCGCGCCGACTGCGGGTTTGCATTTCACGCCGGAGTTGCTCAACCGGCTCGAACAAAGCGGCGTGCAGTTCGTGCGGGTCACGTTGCACGTCGGTCCGGGGACGTTCTTTCCGATCGAGGTGGACGACCTCGCCGATCATCCGATGCATGCCGAGTGGTACGAGATCGGCGGCGGCGAGCTGGCCCGGCTGCGCGACGTGCGCGCGGCGGGCGGTCGCATCGTCGCGGTGGGCACCACCAGCGTGCGCGTGCTGGAGTCGCTGCCCACTGGGGCCCTTGAGAACGCCGCGCCGCGCGATGTGTCAGGGTGGACCCGGCTGCTGATCTATCCGCCGTACACCTTTCGCCACGTGGATCGGCTCATCACGAACTTCCACCTTCCGGGCACCACTCTGCTTGCGCTTGTGATGGCGTTCGCGTCGCCGGAGCAGATTCGCATGGCGTACCAGACGGCCATCGCCGAACACTACCGCCTTTTCAGCTATGGCGACGCGATGCTGATTCTGTGATACTCCCGGGGCGATGCCGATCGTGGTGCAGAAATTCGGCGGCACGAGCGTGGCCGACGCGCCGCGCATCCACCTCGCCGCGCGCCGCGCGCTGCGCGCCCTGCTCGACGGCAACCAGGTCGTCCTGGTCGTGTCCGCGATGGGCCACACCACCGACGAGCTGGTCCAGCTCGCCTACCAGGTCTCCCGCCGGCCGTCGAAACGCGAGCTGGACATGTTGCTGGCCACCGGCGAGCAGGTCAGCGTCGCGCTGGTCGCGATGGCGATTCACGAAGCCGGCTACGACGCGATCAGCCTGACCGGGGCTCAGGTCGGCCTGCTGACCGATTCCGCCCACACCGCCGCCCGCATCCGTTCGATCGACACGCTCCGCCTCCGCCGCCTGCTCGACTCCGGCAAGCTCGTCATCGTGGCCGGCTTCCAGGGCGTCGATCCCGATTTCAACATCACGACGCTGGGCCGCGGCGGCAGCGACACCACCGCCGTCGCCCTGGCCGCCGCCCTCGACGCGCGGGTGTGCGAGATTTACACCGACGTCGATGGCGTCTACACGACCGACCCGCGGCTGGTACCAGCGGCCCGCAAGCTCGAGAACATCAGCTACGACGAGATGCTCGAGCTGGCCAGCCTCGGGGCCGGCATCATGCACCCGCGCTCGATCGAGCTGGGTATGAAATTCCGCGTCCCCCTGCACATCCGCAGCAGCTTTACGGACAACCCCGGCACCATGATTACCACCGAAACTCCCGGCATGGAAGACGTGCTCGTCCGCGGCGCGACGCTCAAACGCGAGATCGCGTGCGTCACGCTCGCCGGCCTGCCGAACGAACCCGGCGTCACCGCCGCCGTGTTCGACGAGCTGGCCGCCCGCGGCGTGCTGGTCGACGACATCGTGCAAACCACGGCGGCGCAACGCGGCCGCGTGACCCTGGGTTTCACCGTCCAGGGTCGCGACCCGGCCGAGCTGCGGGCCTTGGCCGATCTGCTCGCGCAGCGCTTCACCGCTGAGGAGGTCGACGTCTACACGGAGCTGACGCGCCTCAGCATCGTCGGCGTCGGAATGCGCTCGCACCCCGGCGTGGCGTCGCGTCTGTTCGGCACCCTGGCGGCCGAGCGCGTCACGGTCGTGAACGTGACCACCAGCGAGATCGTCATCAGTGCGCTGATTCCGGCCGCGGACGATGAGCGTGCGCTTCAGGCGGTGCATCGGGCGTTTGAGTTGGACCGCTCGCGCTGATCACCGCGAAGCGCTTCCCCCTCCCTTTCAGGGAGGGGTTGAGGGAGGGTCGAGACTGTCCCCCTGCGCGCCCCTCGACTGCGTGGCGCTCGAAAGCTGCGCCAGGTAGCCAGAGACGGGCTCGCGCTCTTGTGGGCGAAGCCGCATCACTTCCTCCGGCGGGCGCGTGTCGTCGATGGCCAGCGCGGCGGTGAAATGTGCGCGGGCCCGCGCCGCGGCACCGGCGTCGGCAAAGCGCTGCCACAGCTCGAACCACGCGCGCCCGGCGAAGATGCGCGTGCGCGGGTTCGTGGGGTAGCGCGCGACGGCGAGTTCCCAGATCTCCGCCGCGCTGCGCCGTGCATGGGTGGCGTCGTCCAGCCGGCCGCTGCGCTCGTACGCCTCCGCGCGTGCATTGTCGATACGTGCAAGAAGCACGTAGTTGCTGCTATCCAGCGCGTTCTCCTGCGTCGCCTGCTTCGCCGCGCTGCGCGCTTGTGCCAGCCACTCCGTCTGTTCGGCTGGCGAAAGCCCCGGCGTTTGACTAACCTGCCACGCGGCGCGCGCCGCGGCGCGGGCCACGGCGGCGCTTCCGCCGGTGGGCAGGTTCGCCAACTCGCGCCGCAGGAGCGTTGCACTCTGCGGCGCGGGCGTGCGGGTGGCCTGCTCGATGCGGTCCAGTGCCGCCCTGGCCGCCGTCGTGGGCCACACGACCGCGCCCACGTGCAACGCGACCGCCGCGCCGGCCGGCAACCATGAGAAGCGCTGCTGGCGTGCCGTCGCGGTCTGCGGTGCGCCCGATTGACCCGCGGCCGCGCAAAGCACAAACACCGCCAGCCCGCCGGGCGTCAGCAGCGCGAAATCGAGCAGGCCGTGCGTGAAGGCCGCCAGCAACGCCGCCGCGCAACCCGCCCCGATCCACGGCGTCGGCGCGGCCGGCGTGCGGCGGACAAGCCACAGCGCGAGCGCCAATGCGAGCGGCCACGGCAGCGCGACGTCCTCGATCCAGGAAACCAGTCCGCCCAGACCCTCCGCCGGTGTGCCGGAGCAAGCGGCATGCAACAGCAATACGCCGCCGATTACGGGCCAAGCGTCGCGGGCGCGCAGCTCGGTCACGTTGATCGGCGGCGTCGCGGACGCCAGGCTGCGAAGGGCGCCGTTCAGGACGCCCGCCGTCAGCAGCCCGCCGGCGAGCAGCCCGAGCGGCCCCAGCTCGACGAGCAGCGAAACCCAGAGGTTGTGCGGGTTCTTGACTTCTTCGGTGGCTTCGGGCGACTTGTGCTGCAAGTAGGCGGTGTCGAAGTTTTCGCGGCCGACGCCGGTCAGCGGCGCGTCTTGGTACGCCGTCAGCGCCGCCGTCCAGTATTGCCAGCGAAACGCGAGCGATGGGTGCGGCAGCGTCCCCTTGGTCATGCCGTAGGCCACGCCGACCGCGACGAGCGCGACGTAGCCGGTGGCCAGCAGAGTTAGGAGTCGGCGGGGGTGCGCGGCGCACCAGCCCGCGCGCAGCGCCAGTACAACAAACAACGCGACGCCTGCCGCGGCGGCAACTTGTGCGCCGCGACTGCCGGTCAGCCACAGCGCGCCGACGAGGGCCCCACAGATCGCGACGAGCACCGCGCGGGCGGCGATGCTCGAGCCAGCGCAGTGATTCAGAGATGCCGTACCGTCTTCGGACGGGGAGCATGGGCCTCCGGCCCGTGCGGATCGAACTGGACACGGGCCGGAGGCCCCTGCTCCCCGCCCGGACGCGACCAGGTGTTTCTGCGTCACGACACCGGCCGCGAGCAACCCCAGGCCGACCAGCAGCCACATCATCAGGCACGAGGCCGCCACGTTGGGGTGTGCGAGAAAGCCGTAGACCTCGCCGGCCTGCATGCGGCGCTCGAAATTGACCAGCAGCGGGTCGGTCGGATCGAAGCCCTGGTCGAGCAGCTTGGGCTTATAAGCCGTCTCCCATTGCTGTCGGAGCAGGGGGTTTTCGCTGAACTCCTGTTTCAGGCACTTCAGGGCCGTGACGGCACCGGCGGAGAGAAGGACCGCGAGGATCAGTCCGCGCATCGCGCGCCAGCGTGACCCGACCACCAAGGCACAACCCGCCAGGATGCTGATGATCAGACCGGATCCAGCGAGCAACGCCACCGGCCGCTCGCCCGCCGCCCGGCTCGCGATGATTACCGCCGCGCTGAGCCCCGCGACGCCGATCGTGATGACGGATCGGTGTCGCCCACCGCCGCGGCGCGCCAGCGTCCACGCCGCGGCGGCCAGCAGCAGGAAATCCAGCCCGGCGGTCGCCGCAGGCGTCGGGCCGCCGCGCTCCTGGAGCGCGCTGAGGAACGAGACCTCCAGCGGCTGAAATGTCTCACTCAGCAGCGGCCGCACCGCCAGTCCGGCCAGCAGGGCGTACAGCGCAATGCGGTCGAGCAGGTTCATCCGGCCTCAGCCTTCAGGTGGCGCGTCGTGCATAGTAGCGGTGGGGCGGGCGCAAGAAAGCGGGCCCGTCGGGTTGACCCGACGGGCCCGCTGGAAACGCAGACGTGGTGCAGGTTCGCCTAGCCGCCGAGCAGCGCGACGAAGCACGTGATGTCGTTGAAGTCGATCATCGTATCGCCGTTGCAGTCGGCGAGCGCGATATCGCAGTCCGGGAACGTGGTCTCGTACCCGCCCGGATCCGTCAGCGCCAGCACGAACGGGTTGATGTCGTCGAAGTTGACGACGCCGTCGCAGTTCAGGTCGCCCATCGCGTTGAGCGGGGGCAGCGGGCTGAACGGCCAACTCATCATCTTGGCGTTCCAGACTTCGCCGGCGCCGGTGGCGCCGTTGGCGGCCTGCTTCTGCGCCCAGGCGATGATGCGTATGTCGCTCTGGTGCGACCAGCTCGTGGAGCTGAACGTGAGATCCCATTCAATGACATCGACCACATCGCCGGGTTGGAGGGCCACGTCGACGTAGTAGGGGCTGCTCCGCGTTGGCGCCACGGCGCAGTTGCGATACCGGTTGTCACCGGAGGACGGATAGTGATCGAGGATGTTCGCGACGAAAACTCGGACCGTCTTCGCAACCCCGGTCGCCTCCAGGCTGACGCGCACCGTGATCGTGTACGTTTGGCCACCGGCCGACTCGCCGCCGACCTCGACCAACACGTCGGTGGCCACGGTCTTGCGGCTGTTATAAAGGCTGTTGTACCAGTTGTACTGCTGCGTGTCGTTCTGGTACGCACCTTCGGCCTTCAGTTTGCCGTCAAACCAGCACGTCGGGTAGCCGGCAAGCGAGTAGTACGTCCTGCGCGCGGTCCCCATCGGAATCTCGTAGACATCCGCCCCGTGATACTGAATGAACGTGAAATCGTTCGGATGATTGTTGATCATCATGTTCAACGCCCGACCGGCGTAAGGGCAGTAGACTCACCACGTCGCCGTGAAGTCTTCCGCCAACACCGTGCGGGTCGCGGCGATCGTCGTCGCCGGCGTGAAGAAAGCGGTCAGCGCCAGGCAAAACGCCGCGCCAGCGACCGCAACTCGGACAGAACGTGCCATCATGGTCTCCTTGTGTGCCGGTAGCATTACTGTACTGACGTGCGAATCTCTCTCTGAGACACAACCGGGCAGGCGCGTGGCCCGCCCACCTTTCGACCAGTTGATTCCTGGCGCATCGTATCCACCCGGTGCCCACGGTGTCAAGATGAAACTCGCCTGACCTGCCCAGGCCACTATTAGCGGCCGTTTAACCGCCTGTTTTGTTGCAAGAACGCTGGTTCCGGTGGCGCACAAGCGGGCGACCCAACCAGAACTCCGTACATTCCGGCGCGCCGCTTTTGGATCAGCGGGCTGGCCAACTGTGTCGCCGGGCATGGCACCGCACGCCCGCCAGTATGGTCCGGTAATATGCGTGGCGCGGCGATGCGACCAGATTGACTTCAGCGCCTTCACGCCGCCCACACGCTATAACTCGCCCAATCATGGCATGCCCATCCTCTCCGCCGAGACCGCGCCGCTGGCTCGGCGTGCTCCTGCTCATCGTCTGTGCCGGCGCGTGGAGCCTGAACGGCCCGCTCATCAAGCTGCTCGACCGCGAGGGCGTTGCCGGGGTCACCATCGCCTCGTATCGCTCGTTGTTCGGCGGACTGCTGCTGCTGCCGTTCGTGCTCCGCCGGCTGGGGACGCTGCGCAACGTCCACTTCGGCTGGTCGATCGCGGGTGTCGTCACGTTCACCGTGATGACCGTGTCGTTCGTGATCGCGAACACGCTGACGGCGGCGGCGAATGCGATCACCCTTCAGTACACCGCGCCGCTGTGGGTGTTTCTGCTGTCGCCGCTGGTGTTGCGCGAGCATCCTCGTCGTGCGGAGGGCCTGGTGCTGCTGATCACGTTGGGGGGAGTTGGCGTCATTTTCGCGGGAAACCGGCACACCGATGTGGTCGGCCTGACGATCGCCCTCGTCAGCGGCTTCAGCTATGCCATGCTGATGATGGTGTTGCGGGCGCTGCGGCCGGTGAACCCCCTGGTCGTGGCGTGCCTGAACGCCCTCGGCTCCGGAGTCGCCCTGCTCGTCCCCGTCCTCATTCTGGATGTCTGGAAACCGACGCCGACGGGGCTGGGCCTGCTCGTGTTCATGGGCGTCGTCCAGTTCATTCTGCCGTACGCCATCTTCTCGGCGGCCTTGCGGCACATCGAGGCGTACCGCGCTTCGTTGATCCTGCTGCTCGAGGCGATCCTCAACCCGCTCTGGACCTATCTCGCGGTCGGCGAGGTGCCCGCCCGGGCCACATTCTTCGGCGGGCCATTGATCCTCGCCGGCGTCGCCGCGTGGCTGCTGCTAAGCCTGCGACAAGTGGGGTGGGCGTCCCCGCCCGCCAATGGGCAGTCCCCGCCCGCCCGGCCCTTGAGCATCCCCCGTCGCAACGGTATTGATCGTTCCTAGCCAATGGCTCAAACCGCGTTCATCCTGCTCCTTACCGAAGACGTCGCGCACGGCGAACGGCTACGGGAGCTGCTGCGCGACAAGTACGGCCACGTTTGCAACGTCGTGGGCAGCCTGCCCGCGGCCCAGGATTCCGTCCGCAACCGTGCACCGGACGTCGTCGTCGTCCTGCTGACGGAGGGCACGGCCACGGCGGTCGCGGGGTTGACCCAGCAGCTTGGAACACTCAGCCGCGAAACGCTGCTGTTGATGACCGCCGGTGCGACCGCACCGCCCGCGTCGGGAGTGACTTCCGCCGCCCTGCCGGACACCGCCGACCCGGAGGCCCTGGCGCTCGCGATCAGCCGGGCGGCCCGGCGGGCGGTGGCCCGGCGAGAGGACCGCCTGCTCGAAGCCTCGATCGCCGGCCAGCGGCACGAGGTGTTCGAGGGCATCGTCGGCATCACCCCGGCGATTCGCAAGATCATCGAGCGGATCAAGAAAGCGGCCAAGAACAAGCTCACCGTGCTGATCCTCGGCGAAACCGGCACCGGCAAAGATCTCATCGCCGAGGGCATTCACCGGCAGTCCGACCGCGCCGCCAAACCGCTGAAATCGGTCAATTGCGCGGGTCTTAACGAAAACCTGCTCGAAAGCGAACTGTTCGGCCACACCCGCGGGGCATTTACTGGGGCCGTGACCGACCGCAAGGGCTACTTCGTCGCGGCCGACGGCGGAACGCTGTTCCTCGATGAGATCGGCGACATGCCCGCGAACATGCAGGCTAAGCTGCTGCGGGCCCTCGAACGCCGCGAGGTTACGCCGGTTGGCTCGACGGACGTGCGGCGCGTGGACGTGCGCGTGATCGCGGCGACGAACACGGACCTTCAAAGGGCGGTCGAAGCCGCCAAGTTCCGCGAGGATCTGTACTACCGGCTGAACCAGTGGGTGATCGAAGTGCCGCCGCTGCGCGAGCGACGCGACGACATCCCGATCCTGGCGGACTTTCTGCGGCAGCGGGCGAATCGTTCCCACGGGGCCGCCTGCACCGCGATTTCGAGCGAAGCGATGCAGCACCTGACGAAGTACTACTGGCCCGGCAACGTCCGAGAACTCGCCAACGTCATCGAGGCGGCGGTGGTCGAGTGCGAGGAACGGCAGATCGAGGCGGACGACCTGCCCGAGCGGATTCGCGGCTCGCGGGAGCTGGTCCCCGCGGCTGTCGGGATGGTCGGCCTGACGATGGCCCAGGTCGAGCGGATGATGATCGAGCGGACGCTCCAGGCGACGAGCGGGAACCGCGAGCAGGCGGCCAAGATTCTCGGGATCGGCACGCGCACGCTCTATCGCAAGATCAAGGAGTACGGGTTATAGTGCCGTCCGAGTTGAGGCACGGCCGAGCCGCCGATCAATTCCGCGGCGGCAAGAATCAGAGCCTGAAGCGTTAGCGAGGGCAGCAGGCACCTGCGAATCGGAGCCTGAAGCGTTAGCGATGGCAGCAGGCACCTGCGAATCGGAGCCTGAAGCGTTAGCGAGGGTGGCGCACGGCGACGAATCGCTCGCTGACGCTTCGCGACTCAGGACACGCTCGCTAACGCTTCGCGGCTCTGAATCGGCGGCGGCTGTTTTGCGGCCCAGGTTTGAGACGAGCGCCTTCATGCAACCCAAACAATGGAAGCTCATCCTGGCGCTCGCGCTGCTGGTCGTCGCCGGCGGCGTGTACTGGCGGTTTGGGCGCTCCCGGTCCGCGTTTCCGAGCGCAGTGAGCTACGTATGCGTCGAAACTGGGAAGACGTACCGTTTCTCACAGGCCAAGCTGCCCAAGACCTTGCCGGGAAAGAGCCCCGACACGGGTCGATACACTCTGGTTCCATTGGCGGCAACCGCCGGCGACAAACCGTCGGTGGACGTGCATTACGCTCACTTGCTCAATGACCCCGAACTGGCGCAGGTGAACCAATATGTCGATCCTGAATCGCTCGAAGTTCGTTCGCCGGCGCAATGACGTGCGGGCGCGGCAGCGTGGCGTGTGGCTCCGGGGCTTCACGCTGATTGAACTGCTGGTAGTGATCGCCATCATCGCGCTGTTGATTTCGATCCTCCTGCCCAGTCTGCGTGCCGCGCGTGAACAGGCGCGGGCGGTCGTCTGCGGGCAACGGCTGCATGATCTCGGCAACGGCCTCAGCACATATTTCGCCGAATACAAGGACACGATTCCCGGGGTCAACACGAGCGGGGTCAGCGTGCGCGCCAAGCTGGGCATCCCGGACGCCCTGAACAACCCGCGTGTACCGGTGCAGAGCTACGACTGGATGACGCCGATCCTCAGTCGCGGTCTCTCGATGCAGAGCTCGCGCGCGAAGCGCTTCAAGGAGCTTCTGACCACGTTTCACTGTGCCTCACAACAGACGTATAGACCGGTTCTTTACGGCAACTACATGGACCGGACCGACTTCGAAGCCGAGGACTCGTGGCTGGCGGTTAGCTTCCTGATGCCTGGGCAATTCCAGTATTGGGGCAGCGCGCTGGCGGAGACGGTTCTCGCTTCACACGAACTGAACCAGAGCCACTTCATCAAACCCCGGGTGTGGCCGACCTCCTTCGACGCGGCTCACCCGACGTTCAAGTCGCTCCTGGGCCAGGTCGGCAACCCGTCGCGCAAGGTGGCCGCCGCGGACGGAACCCGCTACGTGAACACCTGGACCTTGGACTTCGAGGTTTTCCCCGATCCGCAGTGGTTTGGGGCCTTTGCCGGCTCCGGGGCGTGGTGGTGCGGGTCGCACGAGTACGGCGTCAAGTCCGGTTCATTGAACTGGAGTGGCCGGTCCGTCAGTGACGACACCGGCAAACCCGCCGGCCAGGGCAAGAACCTGGAGTTGTCGTACCGGCACGGCTCGCGTCCCTCCTCGGCCAACGTGACGGCGCAAGACAACAAGGGCCAAATCAACGCCCTGTTTTTCGACGGGTCGGTTCGGCGACTCGATGACCGCGCCTCACGCGACCCGACCCTGTGGTACCCCAAGGACTCGGTCGTCTCAAACGGCGCCGCCGCAGAGGGCATGCTCGACGTCTTGAACGACGGGGACAAGATGCCGTAGCGGCTGACCCCGCGCCGGCCGATTCTGAGCCGCGAAGTGTTAGCGAGCGGGGGGGGCGCCACGGCCGTGTCGGCCGTGAGAGAGGTTGCTCCCGCGCGGCCGACACGCCCGTGGCACCCTCGCCCCCGTCCGCCCGCCCGGTACACTCCGCAATCAAACCCCCGTTCCCGCGTTTGGCTTGCTGCGAGGGCGACGTGGATCAGGCCGGGCTCGACGAGCTGCTCAGCCGCGCACGGCGGCGCGATCCCGACGCCCTGCGGCAACTGGTCGCGGCGTACAGCCCGCGCGTCTTTGGCCTGCTTTATCGGCTGGTCGGCTCGCGCGAGGCCGCCGAAGACCTTTTTCAGGAGACGTTTCTCCGCGTGGTCCGCGGAATCGAACAGTACGAGCACGTCGGCAAGTTCGAGCCCTGGCTGTTCCGCATCGCCGCCAACCTGGCCCGGGACCGCGCCCGCAAACGCACCCGCCGCGGCGAGTCCGAAATGCTCGCCGACGACGCCCTGGCGGAATTGTCGGCGGAGCGCGGGTCGCCCGCCCCGGCGGCTAGCGGCACGCCCGTGGACCGCCTGATCGGACAGGAAACGCAGGAGCAACTGGCGGCGGCGCTCGACAAGCTGCCGCCGGCCGACCGCGAGGTTATCTTGCTGCGGCATTATTCGGAATTGTCGTTTCGCGAGATTGCGGACGTGTTGAAGATCCCGCTGGGTACGGCGCTGGCTCGGGCGCATCGGGCGCTGGCGCGGCTCCGCGCGGAGTTGGATGACGCAGATGCCGGATGAACTGACCAACCTGACCGACGCCGTCGAACGCGACCTGACGCTGTTGCGCGCCCTGCCGCCGGTGATGCCGTCGGACGAATGCTTGCGACGCACGACCGCCGCGGTCGTCGCGGAAGCCCGGCGGGTCGCCCGGCAAACGTCGGCGTGGCGCTGGACCCGCAGCGGGCTGATCGTGGCGGCGGCCGTGCTGCTCGCGGTCGTGCTCGTGCCGCGGTGGGCTGATCGTGCGCCGGCGGGCCGCACGGGCGAGGACGAACTGGCGGCCTGGGCCGCGGCGTACGACGCCTCCGGCTCACGCTGGGCAGAATTGGCAGACGCCGACTGGTCCGCCGACGCCGGCGGCGATGCGGACGCCGAGGTCGATGACCTGTTTCGCAGCCTGGAGCAGTCGTTTGAGCAGTTTGAGTCGCTGTAGCCGGAATCCGCCGGAGCGGCCGGACGTGGAGCACAGACCATCAGTCTGTGCCATGGAGCACAGACTATCAGTCTGTGCCATGGAGCACAGACTATCAGTCTGTGTCGT
>CAYMXT010000014.1:0-35900 GCA_964394415.1 uncultured Planctomycetales bacterium | reverse complement strand
GGTCGGTGAACAGGATCAGCCCGACCTTGTCGTTGTTCTGGATGGCGGAGAACGCCAGGGTCGCCCCGAGCTCGGCGACCAGCTCGCTCTTGAGCTGGTCGCGCGTGCCGAAGGCCTGTGAGGCGCTGACATCGACCAGCAGCACGACGGTCAGCTCGCGTTCCTCGCGATAGGTCTTGACGAACGGCCGGCCGCTGCGGGCGGTGACGTTCCAATCGATCGTCCGCACGTCATCGCCCGGCTGGTACTCGCGGACTTCCTCGAACTCGACCCCGCGGCCCTTGAAGGCGGAGTGGTACTGCCCGGCGAACACGTCGTGGACGAGCGCCGCAGTGACGATCTGGATACGCCGGACTTTCCTGAGTATCTCGGCCGGGATCATCGTATGCGCCCCGCGCGGCACAAACCGGCACCCGCCGCCCGCGCCGGCGACAGGGGTATGATTGTAGGCTCAGCACGCCCGGCTCGGCCAGAGGGCCACCCGTCCGGCGCACCGAGCCGCAGCCCCGTCCCCGCCCGTGTTTTCGGTTTTGACAAGCCCCCCCGCTTTGTCCCATACTCTGGCACCGCTGCCAGGGCGTCACCCGGCGTGCCGCCGGCGGCGTGGAACGTGAGACCGGTAAGGGGTTTGTAGGAGTACGGCATGGCCGGTCGTCCCTTCGGAACTGGCGGACAAGCAGGCTTGCTCTATGGGGTCATCGTCTTCGCCATCGTCGCGGCGGCGTCCCTGGGGCTGTTCATCTTCCAACTGACGAAGAACAAGGCGGCGGAGAGCCGCGCCAGCCAGTTCGAGCAACGGCTGGGTCTGTACGTCGGCAAGGGCACACCGCCCCAGTACTACCTCGACGAAGCCAGCGCCCGCAAGAGCAACGCGATGGCGATGATGTCGGAGGACCTGGGCAAGGTCGCCAAGCTGGTCACCGGCTCGGACAAAGACGTCGGCCCGCACGTGCTCGCCAAGACCGAGCAGGTGCTGAGCGGCATCGCCGCCCGCAAGCCGGGAACCGTCAAGCCCGGCGATACGCTGCTCGGCGCGCTCGCGGTGCTGAGCGAGCTGCACAGCCAGGCCGAGCGCGCCGCGCAGGAGCTGACCGCCGAGGTGAAGAGGCTCCGTGACGACAACGCCGCGCTCACCACGCGGCTGGACACGCAGCGCGGCCAGTTCGAGGAGCAGGTCAGTGCGCTGGGGCTGCAACTTCAGCAGGCGCAAGAGGATAAGTCGCTGACCCTCGGCCAGAAGGACACGCAGTTGCGCGAGGTCCAGGTGGCCCTCGACGCCCGCGAGCAGCAGCTTCAGAAAATCCGGCGCGAAGGCGGCACGCAGACCCGCGAGAAGGACATGGAGATCGACCGCCTGACGGCGATCGTCACCGACCTTCAGGACAAGATCAAAGCCATCAAGCCGGAGACGTTCGACCCCAACGCGATCCTGACCAGTGCGGACGGCCGCATCATGCGGGCCATCCCCGGCAGCAACGTCGTCTACATCAACCTCGGTGCCGCGGACCGCATCAAGCCCGGCATGGGCTTCGAGATCTTCGCGCCCGGGCGCGACGCCCGCGGCGACCTGCGCGGCAAGGCGTCCGTCGAGGTGGTGACCGCGATGGAGGAGACCGCCGAGTGCCGGGTCACCCGCACGACGCCCAACCAGCCGATCGTCGAGGGCGACATCGTGGTGAACCTGGCCTACGAGCGGAACCGCCAGCCGAAATTCGTCGTCCGCGGCGATTTCGATCTCGATTACGACGGCTCCACCGATTACAACGGCGTGGAGCAGATCACGGCCCTGATTCGGCAATGGGGCGGCCAGGTCGTCGAGACTCTGGACGAATCCGTAGATTTCCTGGTCGTGGGTCTGCCGCCGACCGGCGCGGGTCTTGGCCCCGATCAGAAGGCCAGCGCCATCGTCCGCGACCAGGCCCAGCAGAAAGAGCTGGAGCGGAGCCAGTACCGCGGCGAGATCGAGCGGGCGCAGAAGATGTTTGTCCCCGTCATTACGCAGCACCAGTTCCTGTTCCTGACGGGTTACGCGGGCGGGACCGCGGTCGTCCGGCGGTAGTAGTCGCTCAACGCCGAAACGACGGGGCTCGCCGGTGCGCACACGATGGGGAGCATCGGCGTCTCGCCGGTGCGCACGCGATGGGGAGCATCGGCGTCTCGCCGGTGCGCACACGATGGGGAGCATCGGCGTCTCGCCGGTGCGCACCGGCTGGAAGCCGATGCTCCCAATGCTCAGTAGAAGAGTGTGACCGCCTCGCGTTCGACCTGCTCCGGCTTGCCGCGGAGGATACGGGCGGTCTCATCCAGGTAAAGCTGTCGGCGATCGCGGAAGCGCTCCACGTCGCGCTCACCGAGCCGGGTAGCCTCCAGTCCGTTGCGCTGGAGCTGGTGGCCCTGCCGCTGAAGCCACGCGGGAACGTATTCCAAGTCGCTCGTAAGTCGTTGTGGCCGCGACTCTTCGGAGCGCGCCCACGTCGCGGCCGTGCGCCCCATGCGCTCCGTCCGCATCTGCACGCGGCGTTGCGCGACCGAGGACGGCTGGCAGCCAACCCCAGACAGTAGAAGACAAACGAACATCGCTACGGCGATCCACCCCGGGTGCAGCGTGAGCTGGACCGCGGACCGAACTGCGAGCCGGCCCGCGTCGGTTCTCGGCTGTGGAAGGGAAGCGGCCATGCCGCAGCAGTGTACCACGACCGACCTGCCTTGGTTGCGGGAGCAATCGCGAGACTTTTCGGGAGCGGTTGCATTCTCATCCACGCCGGGCTAGAATGTGCGGTATCGGCGACGCATTTCCGTCAGTTTCTGCCGCAATCTTGAGGAGGATTGAGGAGGAGACGCCCCGCCGCGATGGCCCGCGTGCCTTCGCGGGGGGCGATGAACTTCAAGTGGAGGTAGGAAAGAGCCAGGGGGCGGTGGGCTGGGCGGTTGGTCAAGGCGGACCTTCCGCCCAGCTCTTTTCGCATCCGAGCGCTCGCGGTGCGGCGCGTTCCGACACCCCTTTTGCCATTGTCCCGGCGCGGCGAGACCGTGGCACACGGGTGGATCACCACGCGATGTTCAGTCACCCTGCCCGGCTGGCGGCCGACGGCGTTGCTTGGTCAGCCCGCGGGTCCGCTTGGCTTGCAGACGGCGACGCTGGGCGCCGACCGTCGGCCGCGTCGCCCGCCGCGGCGGTGCGACATGCGTCGCCTGTTGCAGCAACTCCAGCAAACGTCCCTCGGCCGCCGCGACGTTTCGGGCTTGCGTCCGCTCGCGCTGGGCCACGATCCGCAACCGGCCGTCCCGGGCGAGCCGGGTGTGGCAACGCTGGCCGATCAGCAGACGTTCGCGCGGCGTCAGTGTTGGACAGGACGTGAAATCGAACAGCAGTGTGGCCCGCGTGCTCAGCTTGTTGACGTTCTGTCCCCCCGGCCCGCGAGCGGGATCAAACCGCAGCTCGACCCACGGCGCGAGGTCGGCGAGCTCGAAGCGACGTGCGTCCATGCGGCTCACTCTCGGCACGACCGGCGGCGCCAGTACAACCGGCCGGACGGTCGTCGTCAGGCGGACGGCTCCCAGCTCACCGAGCGTGAACAGCGAGCACGCCCACTAGCGGCCGACACTCCCGGCGCGCCGGGATCGGCCGGAGAGGTCGAAACACGTTCGCCCGGCGACCGCCGAGCAGGAGCCCGGCTGCTACCGCGACCGTACGTACCGTGCGATCGCTCACGTTGACTTAGCAGAGAGCAATATACGCCGCGAAGAAATACACGGCGATGCGGATCCTCTGTGGGGTCCAAACGAAGAGCATTCTTTCCGCCTCCAAAGGCTTCCGCGGACCGGCCGGCGCAACGGGCAGGGCGGGTCGCGCACCAAGTCATAGGCCGCACACCGGCTGCGGTTCAAGGCCGGCGGGCGGCGCAAGTCCGTCAGCCGCGCCGGGCCGACGATTATAGGCTCTGGGCGGTGGGCCGGGCTGGGCGACATATAACGTGCGCGCGCCCCCGCCTGGCCGGCGCGGGGCCGCGGCAACGTCAATTCCCGTGTGTAATTGGCCCGGCTGAAGAAGGGCGACTCAGGCCACGCAACGCACCTGGCGGAATTCTCGGCAGACCCGCGTGGCGCACTTGGCGTTGTAGTACGCCACCCGACCGTACATGATTCGCTCGAGGCGCGCATCATTCACAAACGTCCCAATCGAGTCCGTCCGGCGGCGAACGTCCCGGAACCGCCGCTAGCTCGGGTTGGTCGTTCGCACCATTCGCCGCTGCGACGCCGGCACAGCGCAGATTCGCGGAAACAACGCATTGTCCGGAGTTTGGCTACGTTGGTGCTTGTGAAGGGACCAACACGAGCAGAGCCACCGAACGGGGCGCCTCAAGGCCGTCCTCAATCGCGTCCACCCTGTCAAGGACTTCTTCTACGAAGAAGCCCGCCTCGTCGCAGACGAGATCGAAGTCACGCTGCGGCCACGCCAACGCTCCCGCACGTGGATGCGGGACCGTCGGTGTCGTCGGAATGTGCAGGTCCTGCGCGCCGGCGCCGATGGCGCGGCGGCTTGGGTCGCGAGGGCGATGCAGGTTTCGACGTCGTCAACCCCTTCGTGCTCGCGCTCCGCATTCACGCGCCCACAAATGAGTCTACCCCGATTGTCCGCTGGTGAACGCGAGCGTGGACGGCAACGGCTGGGCGGGCTTGGGCGACGTAAGTCCGTTTGTTGGTCCCTTGGGCAGCGACTCAATCGCCGTGCGCGATTCGGCAGCGCAGGTCCGAGCCGACCGCGCGAGCGGTCGCAAGTTTGTCCGCGGGCTGGCGCTCGCGGCGCGGACAGGCACCGCCCATTCGCGCACGTTGATTCAGCGTCGTGGTTCACGCGCATCGCGTCGCAGGAGAGCATGGGTTTCCGGCCCATGCGCGGCACGCACGGGCCGGAGGCCCATGCTCCATTGTCATGCAGTTGTGGTGGGGCACGAGGCTACTATCATGGGGGCCTACGGTATGTAACCGTCCCTTCTGCGAAGGAGCCGCGTCAAAATGAACCCCCTGCTCCGGTCGTGTGCCCGCCTCAGCCTGGCGTTTCTGTCGCTGTCACTCCTGGGTTCGTGCGGCGCGACCCAGCCGCAGGGCCAGCCCAGCGCCACGACGGCCAGTGCCCAGGCCACCGCATCCCGTCCGGCGACTCAGCCGACAACCACCCAGGCCGCCGAGGACAAAGCCAAGAAGGAAAAGGAAGAGGCCAGGAAGGCCCGCGAGCGCACGCGCAAGCTTGCCAAGCTCGAGCGCAACCTGGAAACCGCCCGCCTGAACCTCACGAAGGCGAAGCTCGCGGCCGGCCACGGGGAGCTTCAGTTCCGAGAGTCGGCGACGAAAACGGAGAACGAACTCGAAGTCGCGCGCACGAAGCTCCAGAACTTCCTTGACGTGACGCTGCCGAACCGCATCGCCCGCGCCGAGTTGGGGCTTCAGGGCACGGAGGACGGCTACACCGAAGCCCGCGAGGAACTCGAGCAGCTTGAGCAGATGTACAGCGAGGAGCAGTTCGCGGACCAGACCAAGGAGATTGTGATCGAGCGGGCCCGCCGGCGGCTGGAGCGTACGCAGCGCGACCTGGAGCTGCGCCGCGAGGAGTTCCGCAACCTCGTCGAGGTGACGCTGCCGCTCGAGGAGTGGGAGCTGGAACTCACCGTGCAGGAGCGCGAGCGGGCCGCCGCCCAGCTTCGCCGGGGCCGCGAAACGGCGGTGGTGGAGCAACAGGTGGCGATCGTCAACGCCGAGTTGGAGATCACGCGCATCGAGCAGGAAATCGCGGACGTGAACGAGGAAATCGCGGACGCCGAGCAGAAGGCCAATGAGCAGCGCGGCGCGGACAAGCCGGTGACCACGAAGGACGCCGTCCCGTGAGCCCCCGCGTATCCGCATTCTGTCCGTCTGTGCCCATCTGTGTTATCTGCGGATTCTGTTTCGGCGCTGTCCGTGCCGCCGCCGAGCCGCCGTGCGCGGCGGCCGACGTGACGTCGGATACCCTGCGGACTGCCCTGGCGCGCGGCACAGCCTTTCTACTGGAGGCGCAGAACGCGGACGGCTCGTGGGGCGGGGCGTGGGATTCGCTGACGACCTGGAGCGGCGAGACGTGGGCTAACCCGGAGTCACATCGCGCCTGGCGCGTTGCGACGACGGGCCTGGCGTGCCTCGCGCTGCTCGAGGTCGACGACTCAGCCGCGGGCCGCACGGCCGTGGACCGCGGCCTGGACTACCTGATCGCCAACGCGCACGTGAAGCGGCCCAGCGAGTGGGACACCATGAACTGCTGGCCGGCGATCTATGGTCTCCAGGCCCTCGCGGCGGCGTATGGCCACGCCTGGTACGCCAGCTCAAACCAGCGGACGAACATCCGCCGGGCGGCCGAGACGTGCCTGGCAAGCCTGGCGGAGCAACAGTCGCTACTCGGCGGCTGGGGGTACCTCGAGTTCTCGATCCCGCGGACCGCCCGGCCGCAGTGGGCGACGAGTTTCACGACCGCGGCGGGGATCGTCGCGCTCGTCGAGGCCCGCGACAACGGGTTGGCTATTGATGAAGATGTGCTGCGGCGTGCGGCGAAGGCCGTGCGGCACTGCCGCCTGCCCAACGGGGCCTACACGTATTCCATTCAGGCGATCTCGCATCCGCGGCTGATCGGCTCGATCGACCGCGTCAACGGCTCGCTGGCCCGCATTCAGGCGTGCAATTTCGCGTTGCTGCTGGCGGGCGACGACGTGCCCGCCCACCGGCTGCGCGACGGGCTGGACGTGTTCTTCCGCGAGCACCGCTTTCTCGACATCGCCCGGCTGAAGCCCGTGCCGCACGAGGCCTATTACCAGAACTCCGGCTATTTCTACATGTTCGGGCACTACTACGCGGCCCGCGTCATCGCGCGGCTCCCGCGCGACGATCGCCGGCGCTACTGGCCCCAGCTTGCGTACGAGATCATCAAGCTCCAGGGCACCGATGGTTCGATCTGGGACTACGACCACCACGCCTACGACAAGCCGTACGGGACGGCGTTTGGGCTGCTGGCGCTGCAACGTGCGGTCCAGGACGAGTAGGACCGCGGGCCGGCGGCCGATGCGTCCCTGCACAGGCCCAGTGCTCCGCGTATGATGCCGCCGAGCACCCGCCGGAGCACAGCGCGTTCATGCACCTACACGGGCTCGATTGGAGCATCGTCGGCGGTTTGCTCGCCATTCTCGTCGTCGCCGGCCTCAGCACGCAGCGCTACAGCCGTAGCGTCGCGGGTTTTCTCGCCGCGGAACGCTGCGGCGGGCGCTACCTGATCTCGGTGGCGAGCGGGATGGGCTCGCTGGGGGTCATCACGCTGGTCTGGTTTTTCGAGCAGAAGTACGAGGTGGGCTTCGTCCCCGAATGGTGGGGCGCGATGCAGGGGCCGGTCACCATCCTGATGGCCATCTCTGGGTGGGTGGTGTACCGCTATCGCCAGACGCGGGCCATGACGCTGGCCCAGTATTTCGAGATGCGCTACAGCCGCCGTTTCCGCATCTTCGCCGGGCTGGTCGCGTACCTGTCGGGGATCATCAACTTCGGCATCTTCCCGTCGATCAGCGCCAGGTTCTTCATGGCCCTCTGCGGGCTGCCGGAGGAGTTTCAGATCGGCGGGCTCGTGCTGACAACGTTTCCATGCCTGCTCGCAGTGCTCATCGTCATCGCGCTCTTCTTCACGTTCGTCGGCGGACAGATTTCCGTGATGGTGACGGAGTTTCTCCAGGGGACGTTCGTCAACATCGCCTTCGCGGTCCTGATCGTCTTCTTGCTTGGCACGTTCAGTTGGTCGCAAATCTCGACCACCCTGCTCGCGGCCCCGCCCGAGAGATCGCTCGTCCACCCGTTCCACATCGGGCAGGAATCGAACTTCAACTTCTGGTACTTTGTGATCGACGTCGTCATCATGTTCTACGCGGCGATGAGCTGGCAGGGCACGCAGGGCTACAACTGCGCGGCCCTCAATCCGCACGAAGCCAAGATGGCGGGCATCCTCGGCGGCTGGAAATGGCGCGTGCTGATGCTCATCACGCTCGTCGTGCCGCTGTGCGTCCGGACGCTGCTCACGCACCCGGATTACGCGGCCCAGGCGGCGGTCGTCCACGAGCGGCTGGCCACCACCGGTTCGGAGACGCTCCAGAACCAGTTGCGTGTGCCGTTTTCGCTGGCAGTGATACTGCCGCCGGGGCTGCTCGGGCTGGCCTGTGCCGCCGCGCTGGCCGCCCACATCGCCACGCACGCTTCGTACCTGCACTCGTGGGGCAGCATTCTGGTGCAGGACGTGCTGCTGCCGTTTCGCAAGACGCCGCTTTCCGCCGCCCAGCACCTGCGCTGGCTGAAGCTGTCCATGTGTTTTGTGGCCGCGTTCATCTTCGTGTTCAGCCTGCTGTTCAAACACACCCAGTTCGTCGCGATGTTCTGCGCCGTCACCGCCGCCGTCTTCGTCGGCGGGGCCGGCTCGGTCATCATCGGCGGGCTGTATTGGAAACGCGGCACGACGCCGGCCGCGTGGGCCGCCATGCTCACCGGCATGGCGTTATCGCTAGCGAAGATCGTCCTGGAGCAGTTCGACCTGGAGTACCTGCGCAGCCTGCAAGGGCACGGCCTCCAGGGCGGGCTGGCCGCCGGCGCGCTGTTCATCCGCACGCGGCTGACTGGTCAGGAGATGACGTTCTACGCGATCGCCGGCGCGGTCGCGGCGTACGTGCTGGTGTCGCTGCTCGGGCCGCGCAAAGTCTTTGACATGGATTGGCTGTTGCACCGCGGGAAGTACGCGGTCGCCGGCGAGTCCACCGCGCGCGCGGGCCCGCAGCGTTGGTGGGAGAAGCTCGGCTTCACGCGCGAATTTACCGGCCGCGATCGCCTCATCACGTACATCTCGCTCGGCTGGCCGCTGGTCTGGACGCTGATTTTCGTGGTCGGTACGGTGTGCAACCTGGTCGTGGACGTGCCCAGCACGACGTGGCTGGCGTTCTGGCGGGGCTGGACGTGGTTCATCCTCGCGAGCGCGCTGATCGTGACCGTCTGGTTCACGATCGGCGGCTTCCGCGACCTGCGCCGGTTGTACCGCCTGCTCGGCACCCGCCAGGCCGCCGCGACGGACGACGGCCGCGTGGTGCGCGAGACGGGGTAGAACACGCACGCACCGCCGCGGAACCATGCGGGCTGAGCGCGCCGCCACCGACCGGAACTTCGGCCCCGTGTCCTGGTCCGAAGTTGGCCGCAGAAGTGGAGGAGCGCAGAGCTCTAGTTTGCGCTCCCCATCTTGTCACTCAACATGTCAGCGGGCAAGCTGCCAGGCGCCGTCGAGCTTCGCGGCATACACGTCGATGCCGTAGTGCGTGTCTTCGGCCGTGCGGATGCGGATGGCCGGCTCAGTTCCGCCGCGCGTGACTCGGACCAGATAGCCATCGGCCACCACGTCGAAGGCCGCCGTTTGGAGTTCCAGGGGGCTGCTGAGGCGCCCCGGTTCGGACATCAGCTCGCGGTATTGCGTGAGGACGACATCCCGAACGCGGTCCGGATCCTTGCCGTAGGCCCGGGCGTCATCGGCGAAGCGCTCGGCGACCAGTCCGAACGCCGCCTGCGGGTCAGCGCCCAGCAAGGCGGCCCGAAAACGCTCGACCAGCGCGACGAGGGCCGCGCGGTCTGGCGGCTCCACGGCGCGGAGTTGGGTCGCCCGACGCCAGAGTGTTGTCAAGGGTGGCGGCCGGACTGCCAACGGGGCCGCAAAAGTGTATGGATACGCTTCCGGCTGGTCCGGCTGTGGCCATTGAAAGTCAGCCAATACGCGCAAGGGTTGCGGCCACTCGGCGGCCGGATGGCCGATGAAGACGCTGGCGCGCACCCGCGCCAGTCCCGCGGCATAGGTGCGCGTCTCCGGCCAGTGCAGAAACACTGAGAGCCGGTTGTTGTCTGGCATGAGCCACTCGTTGATTGGGCGTACGATGCTGATCCCGCCGCCGTCAGAGTCGATCACGAGCGGCACGTCGTTGACGCCGACGGCGGAACCCGCACCCTCCGCGACGACTTGCAGGTAGAACAGTTCCGGCATCGGTCGCTCCCTCGTGCTACTGTCCGTCCCCGTCCCGCGGGAGCAGCTTGTACCGCGGCGCGGGCCGGTCCGGGTCCGGATACAACTGCATCGTCTCCAACACCTCCCACTCCACCGCGTCTTCCCGGATCGTCTTCGTGAACGCCTTAAGAACGGCCGTCGCGCGGATGACCGCGGGGTTGAGTTCGACCTTGGGGCTTAGAAACAGCCCCTCGCGGGTCAGTTCGCACTCGCCGGTGGCGGTGAATCGCACCGTCACCGAGCCGCGTACTTCCACCGCTACGAGGTAGTCGCTACCAGCGCGCGCCCCCATGCCGATGGTCGGTCCGCCCTCGATGCCCAGTGCCGCCTTGCCGACCAGGCGCTGCTCGCCCGTGGTGTAGAAACGCGCGGAGGGGCGCCCCACAAAGAAGACTTCGGCCGCGCCCATAATGAAGAAGAACGCGTCCGCCACGTGGTCCGCGAACAGCTTGCCCAGCGGGGGCGGGATCCCCACTACCCCGAGCGCAATGGTCATCAGGCTGACCTTCAACTCGATGGAGAAGCCCACGACACGCTTCAGCCCAATCTCGAACTCGAGATTGAAGTAGGCCCGCCAATCGGTTTCCTCTTGCCAGCCCCACTTGCCAGTCAATGAGCCGTGTGGCCCGGTCACCTCCAGCTTCAGATTCAAAGCACCTTGGGCGTTGAAGCGTGCCGTGAGCTTCTCCAGCCAGCGATTCACCTTCTCCGTCCAGTCGTCCCATAGATCCAGCCCCACCGAAAACTCGTACTGCTGGGACGGGAACGACTCGATGCGGACGCGCTGCGTGACGTCGTCGCAACCGCGCCCATACACGTAGAAGACCTCCGGACGCGTCTTGATCGGAAATAGTTGTGAATTTCGTGGCGCTTGGACCTTATGCACGCGCTTCGGGCCGTCCACCCACTCGCCGACCTTGGGCGCGGTCTCGTTCGGCGTGACCAGCGTCTGCTTCCGCCCCGCCTCGAGCTTGTCCACGCTGCTGACCTGAAGCGCGAGCTGATCATCACCGCCCGCGCGGAGCAACCCGCTGACCTCGAACGTGCGCTCCGAAGCCGGGCTCATCCAGCTTCGCGAATACTGCGCACTGAGTACCGCGTCGCACACGATTTGGAGCACGCGGTTCGGACCCGGCTTGCGCGTGACGCCCTCCGGCTTGTGCTCGCACGTGACTTCGAGCTGGGCGATCCCGCAAGGGACCTTCGATTGCGGGACTGGCGCCGGCGTGGGCGGCGCCGTAGCCGCCGGAGTCGGCGGCTTGGGGGGGCGGGCGCGCGCCGCCGGCGGCGCCGGCGCCCGCAGCGGCGCTACGATCATCGTCTGCCGCCCACTCGGCTCCTTGCGCGGGGCCTTGTCCGCGCCGGGCTTGCCGGTGTCGGCCGGCAATGCGCCCAGCGCCTTTTGGGCCGCTTTGGGCGTCACGCTCGGCGCCGCGCCCCCGCAATTCACCTTCGCGAGCGTACCCTGAATCGTCACGCCGGCCGGGTCGATGTTGACGAAGTTCCCGCCGACCTTCAGCGCGATGCCCTGGGCTGCCTCGATCACGACTTTCTGAGCGTTGATCTCGGCCCCCTGGCTGACCATCAAGGCATACGCTTTTTGGATGACGTCCAGGGCGTTGCCCTGCACGATTTCGTGCCGGTCCTTCGCCACCAGCTCGTATTGGTCCCCCTCGTTGTGCAGGTCCACGCCTTCGCTGACCGTGCGGTAGTAGCGGCCCTTCTTCTGGCCCGTATCGTCTTCGTACCCGACCTGCTCGTGCAGGCTGCCGCCGGTTGTGTTGTAGTGCGGACCGACGACGCGCGTGTCCATCCGCCGCTGCGCCCGGATGAAAAGCTGCTCCTGCTGGTTCAGATCCTCGAAGCGAATCTCGTGGAACCGCTGGCTGTCCTTCGTCGCGTTGCTCTTGAGCGTGCTCTTGGTCTTCTCGTCGGGCAGCTTGTACGGCGGCCGCAGGTCGCCGTTGTACACGCGCCCGGTGATGATCGGCTGATCGGGGTCACCCTCCAGAAAATCGACGAGCACCTCCTGCCCGACCCGCGGCAGGAACATCATTCCATACTGTCCGCCCGCCCAGCCCTGACTCAGCCGAATCCAGCACGAAGCTCTGTCATCGTCCTCCGGCGCGCGGTCCCAGTGGAACTTCACCTTCACCCGCCCATATTCGTCGACGCAAATCTCCTCGCCCGGCGGCCCCACCACGACCGCCGTCTGACAGCCGCGCATCAGCGGGCGCGGCGTGATCCGCGGCGGACGGAAGGGTACTTCACTCGGAATGCACTCGAAATCACACTCGTAGACGGGGGCTTCCGTCGGGTCATCCGTCGCACCGTCCAGCCGGCGGACCAGCTCGTGCAGCCAGTTCAGGGGGTCACCGCCGCGGGCCGCGCACACGGTCGCCGGGTCCGTCGGCACCTGCCCCCCGTGCCGCAGCCAGAGCTCCAGTGTGCGCAGCGTGTCGGGCGGCGCGCGGCGGAGGCGGTGCGCGAGTTGACCGACGGCCTGGGCCAGATCGCGGACGGCCGGATCCTCGTGGTGGCTGGCCGCGTAGAGCGCCTGCGCCAATTGCGGCGCGACGCCCGCGCCGAGCGCCCCGGCCGCGTTGAACGTGTCCCCGAGCGCCTGCCGGCCGCGGTGCGTGACGCGCGTTACGCAGTACTCCCCGTTGCAGCCTTTCTGAGGATGCTCTTTCAGGCGGAACACAACACCCGGCACGAGCGCTGCACAGTTGCTGCGGCCGAAGCCGGCATGCTGGCGACAGGCCAGCTCTTCGGCCCGCATCTGCACGCGCTGGTGCCCCTCCGCCTGGAGTTCATACTTGCCGGGGTAGTCATAAACCTCCGCGGCGCCCGGCGACCCCGTGCTGGCCTGGCACTCCAGATTCAGCGGCGGGCGCGTGTGGTTGTAATCGCGGAGCACGGCCACGGCCGGGCGCACTTCGTGGCTCACCTGGAAGCTGCTGATGTGGTCGTCGGTCGGCAGCAGACCCGCGGGCGGGCAATACGGCAATTCGAGCTGCCCCGTTCCGTTCGCACGAAAGATCGGCGAATCCGCCAGCACCAGGCGGCAATCCTCGGCGCGGTGCTCGAAGAAGTAGTAGATGCCCTCGTCTTCCAGCAGCCGTGCGATGAAGTGCAGGTCCGTCTCGCGATACTGCACGCAGTACACGCGTGCGGCGTACCTGTTCACCAGGCACAACTCAAGGCTCGTTGCCCCGTGAAGCAGCCCCGCGCCCTCGAGCACGTCCGTCACGATCTGCGGCACGGACTTGTTTTGAAAGATGCGGCAACGGTACTGTTGCCCGAGCAGCCATAACAGCGGAACCAGCTCGGCGCGATAGGACAGGCTGCCCGGCGAATCGCCCGCGTGCTGGAGCCGGCTGATCAGTCCATGAAACCACCGCTCGCCCGACGGCGCCTGCACGTGCAGGGTCGCCCGGCAGCCGACCAGCCTCTCGATGGCCACCCCGGCGCGGTCCGCGGCGAGATCGAGTTCGAAGCGATACAGGATCGAGAGGCCCTCGGTGCCTGTGAACCGCATCACGCGGAACATGTCCTCCGCACCCGCGATGCGGAGCTCGATCTTCGACTCGCTGAGGTCATACCTCTCACGACCGCCGGCCAAGACCGCCGTCGCGCCGGCTGACGTGCTTGCACCCCACTGACTCATGGCTAGCCCTCTTGGGGCGCAGTATACGTCTCCCCGCTGCGGCGAAGCAAGCGCTTTTCTGGACGGTCCCGCGGATTCGGCCCGGGGCCGCCAGCCAGCTGGGCCGAGTGCCGTTCGGGGCCGGCACCCGTTCTGCCAGCCAGGAAGTGCGCGCGCCGCACCCCGGCGGGCTGGCTTTACACCTGCGGGATCCTCAGCTCGTATGGCTGTGCAACGTTGCAGTGCCAGTTCCCGCCCAGGCGAACGACGGTCGCAAGCCGGTGCGGAGAGCGAGGCGGACATCGACTGGCGCGGTGCCCGACCGCTACTTCCGCCGCGCGGGGCGCGAGCCGCGCAGACGGCTCGGCTGGAGCCTCGCTCTCCCGGAGCCTCGCCATCCCGGAGCCTCCCGGAGAGCCGCCGCTGGTCCTGCGGCGAGCTGGTGGCCCACGAACGGCGCTAGCGGTATAAACCGCTCCGCGTGTACAAGCTCTTTCTGGCCGTCCGCTACCTGCGCAAACGCCGGATCGCGTATTTCGCGATTGCCGCGGTCATGCTCTGCACCGCGATGGTGCTGATCGTGATGTCGGTGATGGGTGGGTTCCTGGACCAGCTCAAGGTCAAGGCCCGCGGACTGCTCGGGGACATCATCGTGGACAACCAATCGTACGGTGGCTTCCCGCTGTACGAGGAATTCATCGCCGACCTCGCAAGCTGGCCGGAGGTGCGCAAAGCGACGCCGGTGATCTATTCGTATGGGCTGCTGCGGGTCGTCGAGACGTCGCAGACGAGCACGGTGCGCGTCGTCGGCCTGCGGCTGGAAGACGTGTACGAGGTCAACGCCTTCAAACGCAGCCTGTACTACGAACGCCATTATCCCGGCACGACGACGCTCGCGCCGCAGCAGCAGCCGCGCATCGGCTTTGATCTCAACGCGGAGCTGATCGAATGGCGGGACGAGAGCGGGGAGACCATGATGCGCGGCCCGCTGCCGCAGTTGCCGCCGACGTATCAGCGGGCGCTGGAGCAAAGCTGGGCCGCGGGCGAGCGTGCGGACGACGCGGTCGAGACCGAGTGGACGCGAACGCTGCGGGCGCTCGACCGCCTGCCGATCTTTGGGCAATACGCAATTGTGGACCAGCCCGGTCCGCCGGAGCTGACCGGCGACCCGCAGCCCGGGCTCATCATCGGCCGCGACATCATCGCCCACCGTGAGGCCGACGGGCGCTATTGGCGGCCCTGGGCCGTCCCGCGCGGCTGCCTGGTCACGGTGACGCTGATCCCCGCGACCGAGAGCGGCACGCTCGACATGCCGGTGAAACAGCCGTTCCGCTACGCCGACGATTCGCGGACCGGCATCTACGAGATCGACTCGCAGCACGTGTACTGCGATTTCGAGCTGCTTCAGAAGCTGTTGCACCTGGACGCCACGGAGCGCGTCGACCCCGACACGGGTAAGGTCGTCGGGACGATCCGCCCGCGCTGTTCGCAGATTCAGCTCAAGCTCAGCGACGGCGTCGATCCATACGCGCTCACCAAGCGGCTCCGCGAGCTGTACCAGGGGTATTCCGACGACCCGCGTTTCGCGAATGCGCTCACTCTCGGCGATCTTCAGGCCCTCCAGAACGTCAAGGCCCTCACCTGGGAGCAGTCGCAGGCCCACATCATCGCCCCGGTCGAGAAGGAGCGGCAGCTTGTCAGCAGCCTTTTCGGCATCATCTCGCTCGTCGCGGCCGTGCTGGTCCTGTGCATCCTCTACATGATCGTGCTCCAGAAGACCCGCGACATCGGCATCGTCAAAAGCATCGGCGGGTCGCCGATCGGCGTGGCCCTGATCTTCCTCGGCTACGGCTCGGCCATCGGGCTGGTGGGCAGCTTGCTGGGCACGGTGCTGGGGTGCTATTTCGTCACGTACATCAACGAAATCCAGGATTTCCTCACGTACCTGAACCCGGCGTGGCAGGTCTGGGACCGGGCGGTGTACTCGTTCGACGAGATTCCCAACACGGTCCGCACGCTCGACGCGCTGGTGGTCGTGGGCGTCGCCATCCTCGCGTCCACGTTCGGCGCGCTGCTGGCAGCGTTGCGGGCGGGCTTCATGCAACCGGTGGAGGCGCTGCGCTATGAGTAGCCCGCTGCTCGTCGCCCGCGGCCTTCAAAAAGCCTACCGTATGGGCCGCGAGCCGCTGCGCGTCCTGGCCGGCTGCCACCTCGATGTGCGCCCCGGCGAGTTCGTCGCGATCATGGGTCGCTCCGGCAGCGGCAAAAGCACGCTGCTGCACATCCTGGGGGCCCTCGATGCGCCCGACGCCGGCGACATTCGCTTCCAGAATCAGCCGTTCCACACCGAGCGCGACGGCCGCCAATCGTGGGCGGCGCGCGCCGACGCGGTTCTGCGCGGCGTGCAGCGGCTGCTCCTGATCGTGCTGGCGATTCTCGTCGTCGCGGGATTTCTGGTGTACATCGTGCTCCCGCTCGGCGGGCTACTCGCACAGGGACTCCTGGCCGCGCGGCCGGCGCTCTTGCACTACCACCTGCTCGCTTCGACCTGGACGGCCGGCGGGTTGGGGATTGCACTGGTGCTGATAGTCGTAGTCCTGCTGGTGCGGCTGCTGCTGACGCACGCAGTCGAGCGGCGGCGGATCGCGCTGCGCCGACACAGCTTCGGGTTCGTGTTCCAGTTCTATCATCTGCTACCCGAGCTGAACGTGCTCGAAAACGTGCTGCTGCCGCGGATGGTCGCGCTGGGGCTGCTCGGCTGGCTTTCCGCGGGCGGGGCGCGGGCCGAGGCCCGCGCGCTGCTCGAGCGCGTCGGCCTCGGCGCGCGGTTGAAACACCTGCCCAGCGAGCTGTCCGGCGGCGAGCGGCAGCGCGTCGCGATTGCCCGCGCCTTGGTGCATCGCCCGACGATCCTGTTCGCGGACGAGCCGACCGGCAATCTCGACGCCGCCGCCGGGGCCGAGCTGCTGAAGTTGCTCAAGCAGCTTCACGTCGAAGGGCAGACGATCGTCATGGTGACACACGATCCGGCCGTCGCGCAGCAGGCGGACCGCGTTCTGCGGCTCGAAGGCGGGGCCTTGCGCGAGGGGTGAGCACCATTTCAGAACCCCGGACGCCAGTCCGGGGCAGAGGTGAAACACGCGCCGCCGGCTGGCCCGCTCCCGGCGCGCCGAGACGTGGCCTGCGGAGCCGCGGGATTCATCCCGCGCGCGGTCAGGGCGCGGCGGACCGCTCCGCCCCGCCGCGCAGCCGGGTCCGCTCCGCGTTGATCAACATCAGGTTCCGCACATAAATCACGAGGCTCAGCAGCGACGCGCACGTGAAGACCAGGTTCTTTTCGAGGGCTGCGTAGATCAGGATCATCACGCCGCCGACGAGGCTCAGGTACCAGAACGCGATGGGGATATGGCTGCGGCCGGCCCGCTCGGAGGCGTACCACTGCACGACAAACCGCAGGAAGAACACGAACTGGGCCGCGAAGCCGAACAACACCAGTGGCCGCTTGAGCTCGCCCAGCACCCAGTCGATCGCGGCCTGCGCCACGCGGCGGCTCCTACTTGTTGCAGTAGTCGATGATGCGGGCCAGCTCGCTCCGCAGGTCCCGGCGATGCACGATGCGGTCCACGAAGCCGTGCTCAAGCATGAACTCGGCCTTCTGGAAGCCCTCCGGCAGCGTGGTCTTGATCGTGTTCGCAATCACACGCGGACCGGCAAACCCAATCAGCGCCCCGGGTTCGGCCAGCGTCACGTCCGCCAGCGACGCGAAGCTCGCCGCGACGCCCGCCGTGGTCGGGTCGGTCATCACGACGATGTACAGCCCCCCGGCCTGGTCGAGCTTCGCGACCGCCGCCGAGGTCTTCGCCATCTGCACCAGCGAGACCATGCCCTCCATCATCCGCGCCCCGCCGCTGCACGTAATCATCACCAAGGGCAGATTCTCGCTCGCGGCCCGCTCGGCGGCGGCGGAGACCTTCTCGCCCACGACGGCCCCCATCGAGCCCATGATGAACAGCGGGTTCATCACGCCCATGATGACCGGGCGGCCCTTGATAAACCCCTTGCCGACGACGATCGCTTCGGTCTCGCCGGTCTCCGCCTTGACCTTCGCCAGGCGGTCGCGGTAGCCCACGCGGTCGGTGAACTCGAGCGGGTCGCTCGATTCCAGGTCGGCGAGAAATTCCTCGAACGTTCCGGGGTCGTTGAGCTGGTTGATCCGCGTCCGCACGTCCACGCGATAGTGGTAATCGCACTCCGGGCAGACGTGCAGCTCCTCCTCCAAAATCCGCCGGTAGATCATCGCTCCGCATTGCACGCAACGGATCCACAGCCCCTCGGGTACATCGACGTTGCGGCGTGGCTGGCTTTCGGTTTCGGCCATCTGCTCTCCTCGGCCCGACCGGCGTACACGAGGCCGGAGTTGGTGTTACCCGGCCGCCGGCGGCTCCGCGGTCTGCGGTGCATCAATAACCACCGGCTCGTCCGCGTGCAATGCCGTGGCCCACATTTCCGTGAGGGCCGCGCCCGCCAGCGCGCAGCGGGCGAGGGCGAAGGTCAACGGCCGCAGGACCACGCCCACCGCCGTCTTGCCGTTCTTGCGAATGATCTTGCGCAGGCAGCCGCACAGGCGGTCGGTGGCGACCTGGAGACTCTCCCCGTCCGGCGGACTGACGTGCAGCGGGGCCTCGCCCAGCTCGCGGTGCGCGGAGGCGAAGCGGCTCTTGAGCTGCTGTTCAGTCAGGCCCGTCCACAGGCCCAAATCCACCTCGACGAGTTCGTCCAGCTCCTTCGTCGGGACCGCGAGCTGGCGAGCGAGCAATTCCGCGGTCGCCGTGGTCAGCTCGTCCTGCGCGTGCAGAATGCGCGTGACGCCCGCGGCACGCAACGCGGCGAGCCACTCCAGGCAATGCGCTTGACCCTCCGCCGTCAGCGGAACCTCGACCCGTCCGAGCAGCCGACCTTCCGTGTGCCATTCCGTGCCGCCGCACGGAATCAGCGCGATCTTCATGCCGGCTGCTCCGCCCCCCGCCGGACCCCGTCCGCCAACCCGCGCAGATGCCGCAGCGTCGCGCCGGGTTCGGGCGTGCCGAAGATTGCCTTGCCCATCACCAGCGTGTTCGCCCCCGCGGCGACGACCGCCCCGATGGTCTCCGCGTTCACTCCCCCGTCCACCTGGAGCCACTGCTCCGGCCGCATCTGTTCAGCGAGAACTTCGATCTTCTTCAGACACTCCGGGATGAGCTTCTGGCCGCCGAAGCCGGGCCAGACTGTCATGACCAGCACGAGATCCACGTGCTCGACAATCTCGAGCACGTCCTCGGCCGGCGTGCCGGGGTTCAGGGCGACGCCCACCCGCACTTCCAGCTCGCGAAGCTCCTTGATGAGCTCGCGGGGCTGCTGCACCGTCTCGATGTGGAACGTAATGCTGCTCGCACCCGCGTCCACGAAGAGCGGCGCGTACTTGGCGGGATCGGTGATCATCAGGTGTGCGTCCAGCAGCAGCTTCGTGTGTTTGGCCAGACTCGCGACCACCGGCACCCCCAGCGACAGGTTGGGGACGAAGTGCCCGTCCATCACGTCCAGGTGCAGCGCGTCCGCGCCCGCCGCCTCCACCAGCGCCACCTGTTCCGCCAGGCGCGCGAGGTCAGCGTCGAGAATCGACGGCGTGATGCGGATAGGCTGCGTAGCCACCATCGGGGATCAGCCTCACACGCGCGGGGAAAATGTAGAATGCAGACTGCGGAATGCAGAAAATCGGAGGCCGGGTCTACGGCCCCGAGCCGCGCGGCACTTCTGCATTCTGCCTTCTTCCTTCTGCATTTGTGCGCCCTACGCTTCGTCCAGCACTTCAATCGGTCCGAACTTCTTGCCCTCCAGGAACTCCAGCGACGCACCGCCGCCGGTGCTGATGTGCGTCATCCGCTCGGCCAGGCCGGCCTGTTCGACCGCCGCGGCACTGTCCCCGCCGCCGATCACCGAAACGGCCCCGCGGTCGGTCGCGTCGGCGATCATCCGGGCCAGGGCGAACGTGCCGGCGTCGAAGGGCTTGGTCTCGAACGCGCCCAGTGGGCCGTTCCACACGATCGTCTTTGCGCTGCGCACGTGCTGGCCGAACAGCTCCAGCGTCTTCGGCCCCACGTCCAGACCCATCAGGTCGGCCGGAATCTCGCCGGCGACGATCCGTGTCGCGACGCCTTCCTTCAATTCAGCCGCCGCGACGGCATCCGCCGGCAGGACGAGCTTGCCGCCGGCCTTTGCGAGCAGCTCCCGCGCGAGATCAAGCTTGTCCTTTTCACACAGGCTCTTGCCGACGGTTTTCCCCTGGGCCGCCCAGAAGGTGAACATCATCGCCCCGCCGATCAGAACGTGATCGACCTTCGCAAGCAGGTTCTGAATGACGCCGATCTTGTCGCTCACCTTCGCGCCGCCGAGGATGGCGAGAAACGGCCGCTTTGGCGCCTGCACCGCTTCGCCGAGGTACTTCAGCTCTTTCTCGACGAGAAAGCCGAGGACGCGCTGGCCCTGCGGCAGCAGACCCGGCACGTCGTACATGCTCACGTGTTTCCGGTGGCAGGTGCCGAAGGCGTCGTTTACGTAAACCTCGCCCAGTTTCGCCAGTGCCTGGGCCAGCTCCACCCGCCTCGCATCCTGCTCCGGCGTGAGCTTCTTGTCGGGGTTCTTCTTGGCCTTGTCGATGATGTCCTCGCCCTTATGGAAGCGGACGTTCTCGATCAGGAGCACCTGTCCGTCCTGGAGCCGGTTGGCCGCCGCCTCGACTTCCGGTCCGGTGACTTCGGGGACGAAAGTGACCGGCCGATTGAGGAGCTGGGTCATCCGGTCCGCGACGGGCTTGAGCGAGAACTTGGCATCCTCCGCCGGGTCGCCGGTTGGGCGGCCGAGGTGACTCATCACGATCGCGCGCCCACCGCCGTTCAGCACGTGCTCCAGCGTGGGCAGGAACATGCGAATCCGCCGGTCGTCGGTGACGCGGCAGTCTTTGTCGAGCGGCACGTTGAGGTCGGCCCGGATCAGCACCCGCCGGCCCCGCACGTGTACGTCGCGGACCGATTTCTTTGCCATGGCTGTCTGTCCCATTCAAGCTGAGCGGCCCATCCAGCCGGACGGGCCGCAGTCGCAGTTGGGCCGTTAAGTATAGTCGAAGCAGAAGATTAACCACAGAGGCACAGAGACACAGAGAAGAGGAGAACAAGAGATCAAGAGGACCAGTGGCCTCCACGACGCGCTCTTGATCCTCCGACCTCTCGTTCTCTTATCTCGTCTTCTCTGTGTCTCTGTGCCTCTGTGGTTATTGTTTATTGGTCTAGCGCAACCCGTCCTTCGCCGCCATGAGCTTCAGCAGGTCCACCACCCGGCACGAGTAGCCGTACTCATTGTCGTACCACGCGACCAGCTTGAAGAAGCGGCTGTTCAGCTCGATACCGGCCTTTGCGTCGTAAATGCTTGACAGCGTTGAACCTATGAAATCCGAGCTGACCACCTCTTCCTCGGTGTAGCCCATGATTCCCTTCATCTTGCCGTCCGCCGCAGCCTTCACGGCGGCGTTGATGTTGGCGAGCGAAGTCTCCTTGACCGTGCGCACGGTGAGATCCACGGCGGACACATCCAACGTCGGGACGCGGAACGCCATACCGGTCAGCTTGCCCTTCAGCTCGGGGATGCAGAGCGTAACCGCTTTCGCCGCCCCGGTGCTCGACGGAATGATGTTGTAACTGGCGGCCCGGCCGCCGCGCCAGTCCTTCTTCGACGGCCCGTCGGCGGTCTTCTGGGTCGCGGTGATGGCGTGGATGGTCGTCATCAGCCCCTCCTCGATGCCGAAGTTGTCGTTGACGATCTTGGCCAGCGGGGCGAGGCAATTGGTCGTGCAGCTCGCGTTGGAGACGATCTTGTCGGCGGCGGGGTTGTATTTCTCCTCGTTCACGCCCAGCACGAAGGTCGGGATCTCCTTGTCCTTCGCCGGGGCGGAGATCAGCACCCGTTTCGCCCCCGCGGTCAGGTGCTTCTCAGCGTCCGGGCGGCTGGTGAACAGGCCCGTCGATTCGACCACGTAGTCGACTTTCAAGTCTTTCCACGGCAGGACCGCCGGGTCTTTTTCGGCCAGACAGCGGATTTCCTGCCCGTCGATGAGGATGGCCGACTCGGTGTTGCGCACGTCGCCGGCCCAGCGGCCGTGGACCGTGTCGTATTTGAACAGGTACGCGAGGTTGTCGGACGGCACGAGGTCGTTAACCGCGACGAACTGAAAGTTCTTGTCCTTGAGGCCGGCGCGGACGACGAGCCGACCGATGCGTCCGAAGCCGTTGATGCCGATACGAAGCGCCATGAGCGGGACTCCTTGGGTTGTTGCGGCACGGGCCACGTGGGCAGCACGGGCCTTCAGCCCGTGGCCCCGTGTCCAAGCTCGATAGGTTCCGTCTGACCGGCGGGGCTGTCAAGGCGAGGCGCCACGCCGAGGCGTATGGAGATGAGGTGCGCCGCCACAGGATTCAGCGTTGTCCGGCCGCGCCCGGCGGCCTACACTGCCGCGTCATATGGAGGCAGCCGCCCACGGGCCCGGTGCTCCCGCCACGTCGTCCGACACGACGGCCCCCGCTGCGCCGGTGTGCGCGGCCCTCGTCCTGGCCCGCGGATTGGAGAAGGTCTACGAGGGGGGCGGGGACCGCGTCGTCGCCCTCGCCGGTGTGGACCTCGAGGTCGCCGCCGGCAGCTTCGTCGCCATCATGGGCGCCAGCGGCTCCGGCAAGAGCACCCTGCTGCACGTCATCGGTGGGCTCACCCCGCCCACCGACGGCACGCTGCGGGTCGCGGGGCAGGATCTCGCCGCCATGTCCGACCGCGAGCGGACGATCTTCCGGCGCCGGCGGCTGGGGATCATCTTTCAGGAATACAACCTGCTCCCGACGCTGACCGCCCGCGAAAACGTGGCGTTGCCGCTGCTCATCGACGGGCAGCCGCTCGCGGCGTGTGAAGCGAAGACCACTGAGCTGCTCGCCCGCGTCCACTTGGAACACCGGGCCGGACACCGCCCGGACGCCCTCTCCGGCGGCGAACAGCAGCGCGTCGCGATTGCCCGGGCGCTGCTGAACGACCCCGCCCTGATTCTCGCGGACGAGCCGACCGGCAACCTCGACTCGCGCCAGTCGCTCGAAATCTGGCAGCTCCTCCGGCGGATCGCGACCGAGCGGGGCAAGACGATCATGATGGTGACGCACGAGGCCCACGGGGCCGCCTTCGCCGACCGCGTCATCGTGCTCCAGGACGGACGGATCATCGGCACCGTGGAACCGAAAGGCAGCGGCGATGCGGCACTGGTCGCGAATCGCTACCAGGAACTGGCGGGTTAGGCGCGTCCGCACCGCCGGGGCCGTGCTCGCCATCGCCCTGGGCACCGGTGCGGTGGTCTGGGTCTCGTGCTGCTACGAATCGGTCAGCACCGCCATGCTCTCGTGGGCGGGCGGGTACATCGGTCACAGCCACATCACGGTCCAATCGCCGCTTGGCAAGTACGACACGCTCCCGCAGCGGATCGTCAAGAAGATCGAGGGCGTTGCGGGCGTCGCGCACGCGGCCCCGGTGCTCGTGCAACGGCTGCCGTCCGCCGCGGTGACGCATGACCCTTACGTCACGCAGCTCGTGCGCGCCCCGACGATGTGGGACGTGGACTTTCACGGCATCGACCTGGACCGCGAGTTCCACGTCCGCGACTGGGCGGACCGGCTCAGCGCCGGCCGCATGTTGACCGCGACGGACGAGCTGGCGTGCGTGCTGGAGCAGTCCATCGCGGAAGAGCAGCACGTCGGCGTCGGCGACCGCTTGCTCGTCTGGAGCGGCGAAGTGGCCAGCGGCGAGCCAAGCGCCCTCGAGATCGTCGGGTTGATCCGCCGTGAGCGGCTGGCCCGTTTTCAGAAGGGCGTGGCCCTGCTCCGGCTGCCGGTGCTCCAACAAATCGCGCACAAGCAAGCGCTGGTCAACGAGATCGACGTCGTGCTGGAAAAGCCGGGCGGCGGGGCGCTGGAGCGCGTCACGAGCCAGATTCACGGCAAGGTCCGCATCGATGCCCCCCAGGTGCTCGTCCGCAGCGCGCAGGCCCGCATGGAGCGCATCCGGCTGGCGCAGCAGCAGGAACAGATCGTGCTCGTGCTGCTGAGTTGCGTCGCGTTGCTCACGGCCCTGTTCATCATTCTGAGCACGCTCAGCATGGGGATGATCGAGCGCATCGCCCAACTGGGGCTGCTGCGCTGCGTGGGTATGACGGGGCGGCAACTCGCCGGGCTGGTCGTGGCCGAGGTCGCGCCGCTGGGACTGGTCGGCATCGCGCTCGGCGTGCCGATCGGCCTGGGGCTGACGCAGCTCACCGTCTGGCTGGTGCCCAAGTACGTGGGGTCGTTCATCCTGAGTTGGAGCGGCATCGCGCAGGCCTGTGGGGCGGGACTGCTCACGACGCTCGTCGCGGCCGTGCTGCCCGCCATTGCCGCGTTGCGCGTCTCCCCGCTCGAAGCCACGCGACCGCGCGCCCGGCGGGCCGGCGCGGACGTGCTGGTGCTCGCGCTGGTGTGGGCCGGGGCGGTTTTCGTCGGGCAGCATTACATCATGACCTTCCGCATCCACCGCGACCTGGGCTTTGTAAGCTGGTCGGCGACGGCGGTGGTCCTGCTGTATCTCGTCTACGCGCTGGCTGCTCCGGTCGCCGTGTGGCTCGTCAGCCGCATCGCGGTGCCGATGACGGCGCTGCTCGTCCGCGTGCGTTATCGCCTGCTCCAGGACCAGGTCGGTCAGGCCGTCTGGCGTTCCGCCGGCATTTGCTGCGGGCTGATGGTGGGCCTGTCGCTGATCGTCGGTCTGCTGGTGTTTAACGAGAGTTTCCGCAGTGGGTGGCAGTTTCCCAGGCAGTTCCCCGAGGCGTACATCTGGAGCGACGACCAGATCGAGGGCGACGTGACGGGCGTGTTGGGGGAGGTGCCGGGGGTCCGGACCTTCACGGTCGCCAACGCCCCGAACGTGATCGTCGAGGAACGCCCGGTGCTCGTGCCGGAGCGCATCCTGCGTTCGGTTACGTGGTTCCTGGGCATCGACCCCGGCTCGTTCTTCGACATGGTGCAGCTCGAGTTCGTCGAAGGCGACGCCGCGACGGCCCGGGAGTTGTTGAAGCAGGGCGGACACGTGCTCGTGGCGGCCGATTTCGCCCGCACCCGCCGCAAGGGCGTGCGCGAGCTGCGCGACGCGCAAGGCCAGGTCGTGACCAGCAACAAGGTGCGCGTGTGGTTCAACGATCGCTGGACGACGTTCACCGTCGCCGGCGTGATCGACTCGCCGGCGCTCGACATCGCGGCCAGCTACTTCCAGGTGCAGAGCGAGTCGTACATGGCGGCGGTCGGCTCGGTGATCGGCACCAACGACGATCTCAAGCAGTTGTTCAAGTTGGACGGAACCAAGCTGATTCTGGTGAATTTTGACCTGCCGCCCGCGCCGCCGCCGGCCGATTGGCCCCCGCCGCGCGGCACACCCGCGGCCGCGGGGCTGTCGCACGTTCACTACAACGCGGATGTGCCGGTCGAGCGGCGCTGGCAGAACTGGCGGGAAACGCGGGTGCTTCAGGACATCCTGCGGCGGCTGCACGCCAGCGCGCGGTACGGGGCCGCCCGTGAGCTGAAGGACGAAATCGACGCGGAACTGACGCGGCTGACGTACCTGCTGTCGGCGGTGCCGGCGGTGGCGCTGCTCGTGGCCGCGCTCGGCGTGGCGAACCTGATGACCGCGAACGTCGCCAGCCGCACGAAACAGCTTGCGACCTTGCGGGCGATCGGTGCGACGCGCGGGCAGATTCTGCGGCTGGTCGTCGGCGAGGCCCTGGTGCTTGGGTTGCTCGGCAGCGGGCTGGGGCTGGGGCTGGGCCTGCATTTGGCGTGGAACGTGACGACCATGACCGAACGCATGTGGGGTTACCGGCTCGCGTTTCACGTGCCGTGGCCGTTCGTCGGCGTGGCGATCGCGCTGACCGTGGGCCTGTGCATCCTGGCGGGCATCGGCCCCGCGCGGCACGCGGCCCGCACGAACGTGATCGAGGCCCTGCGCGTGGCGTAGCCAGGTCGGTGGCACGCCGCGCCCGAGCCGCGAGCGCGAGCGAGCGAACTCCGAGCCGCGAGCGCGAGCGAGCGATCAGCGCAGCGCGAAAACGAAGCGGTGCAGCGCTACGATGCGCTGCGCGGATCGCTCGCTAACGCTTCGCGGCTCTGAATTGGTAACGCCGTGAAACTCCTGTTCTCATTCGTTGTGATCTGCGTGACGCTCCTCGGCGTCATCGCGTGGCTGATTACCCCCCGCGGTGACGCCGCGCGCGCGAACGCCGTAGCGTCAAGACCGGCCTCCTACCATGATCAGGCCGTCGGTGAACCCGACCACTCGGAGCACGTCGAAGTGCAGCGCTCGCCGGAACCGACCGCGACCGCCGCGGCCCCAGCGCAAGCCCCCGTCAAATGGGCCGGCGACCCCGCCAATCGCCCCGCGGCGCGACGCCTGGCCCTGGCGCTGGAGACGCTTCGCACAGACCCCGAGCATCCGACGGCCCTGCGCGACCTCGCTGCCGCGCTAGCGGAACTGGGCCGCTGGTCCGAGGCCGCCGACGTGCTGACGCGACTGCGGGAGCTGACGCCGGACGACTTGGAACTTCGCTTCGAGCTGGCGACAGCGCTGCTGCAAGCCCGTCGCTGGGTCGCCGCGATTGCCGACCTGAAAGTGGTCGTCGCCGCGCAGCCGGACCACGAGCGGGCCTGGTTCAACCTCGCGGCGGCGCAGCAGACGGTCGGACACCTCGCCGACGCGCGGGCGGCGTGGGACCGCGTGCTGGCGCTGAAACCGAGCGCGGACGCGCGCGCCCGGCGTGGCGAAGCATTGCTCGACCTGCACGACTGGGCCGCCGCGGCGGAGGACTTCGCGGCGGTGCTGCGTGAGCAGCCGGACGCCGTGGATGCCGTACTCAACCGGGCGCTCGCCCTCGTGCAGATCGACGGGCATGCCCAGGCCCGCCGCGAACTGGCCGCGTTCGCCGCGGCGCATCCGTGCAACGTCGCGGTGTTAAACCGGCTGGGCGAGCTGGCCTGGACCGCGTATCAGGCGGCGTCGGAGGAGCGTGCGGACGAACGTGAGGAGGCGATCGGCTGGTGGCGGGAGTCGCTGGCGTGCGACCCGGCGCAACCGGACATCCGGGCGGCAGTGGGTGGCGAATAGCACAGACGAATCGTCTGTGCTCCACGCGCGAGATCGGCCGCTACTTGAGGAGATGCGAATCGGTCGCCGTCGCCGGGCCTTCGCGACCGGTGTAGTCGCGGACGCCGGGCAGCGTCCAGATGTTGTCGTCGTCGAGGCCGCAGTTCGGGGTGGTCGTCCACTTCACATGACCGCCGAGCGAGAGGATGTTCTGGCCAGCGGCGCGATGCGCCCGCGAGTTGGCCGCCGCGGGGTCGGAATACGTCCGCCGCAGGGCGTCGAACAGCGGCATTCCGTCGGCGAAGAGCGGGTTCTCGTCGGCCAGGATCGGCAGACGCGCATCGTCGTTCGCGGACGGTCGCACGCCGGCCATGTTCTGATAGGCGTAGCTGAGGTTTCGACCTTCGAGGAAGTCGTCGCGCTGGGCGATCTCCTGCCGCGGCATCGGCAGGTGTTGCTGCGACGGACACAGGAACAGCCGCGGGTCATTCACGAACGCCAACCGCAGCAAGGGGTACACGTGCCGGCGGTTCGGCACCGTCTCGATGTTCGGGTCGCCGCTCGGTTTCCACGAATGCCGCGGACCGGCAAAGCCCGCGAACGGCAGGCTGGCGTTGAAGGTGCTCGCGTATTGCTGGAGGCCGAAGCCGAGTGAGGCGAGGTTGTGCGAACAGCCGAGCCGCTGCTGCCGCTCGCGCAAGTGGAGCAGACCGGGCACGCCGACGCCGACCGCGAAGACGATCAGCGCTGCGATCCCGATCACGTCGCGCAGACTGCCCAGCCGGATGATCCGCTCGGCCCGCGCCTCGATGTGCCGCGTGAGACCGTCCGGGGGCCGCACCACGCGCGGCGACGGACCGGCCGCCCGCACACGGGCGACGACGCGCGCCGGCAAATCGGCCGGCATCCGCGGCTCCGGCAGGGCGCGCAGGGCAGCGAACATCTTCTGCAAAGCGCCGTGTTGCGCAGCAAGTTCGGGCTCCGCAGCCAGCCGCGCGTGCAGCTCCGCCTGCTCCCGCTCGGACAAATGCCCGAGGTGCAGGTCGAGCAGCCGCGTATCGAAAGTGTGTTCCTGGGCGTCGGCCATGCTACTTGCTCCTGTTCACCCTTCCGATCCGGCCGGCGTCGTCCGTGCCCGCCACAGCTCGCCAAACTTGTTCACCGCCGCGTGCAGCCGGGATTTCACGGTGCCCACCGGCACGCCGAGGATGTCCGCGATTTCCGAGTACGGCAACCGCTGGAAGTACCCGAGCACGAGCATCAGCTTCTGGGCCTCGGGCAGTTCGTTCATAACCACATGCACAAGCTGCCGGCGCGCGTCGCCGTCCACCTGTGCGCCCAGATCGGGCGACTCGGCCTCGAGCAGCGTGCCGACGGTCATGGTCTCGTCGTGGCCGGTCGCGACATCGAGTGACTGCGCTGGACGTCGGCCCCGGGCGCGCAAGTGGTCGCGGCCCTTGTTCGCGGCGATCGTGTAAAGCCAGGGCTTGAACGTCCGCGTCGGGTCGAACGCCCCAGCCGCGAGATGCACTTGTAGCAACGTCTCTTGCACCAGGTCTTCCGCCGCGGCGCCGTTCCCGACGAACCGCTCAAAGAAGCTGTAGAGGTCTTCGACGTAGCGTGCGACGAGGGCGTCGAACGCGGCCGGTTTCCCGGCGAGATGGTCGCGTAACAGCTCCTCGTCCGATCGCGGGTCCACGCACGTCACCCTGAGTACGCCGGCGGGGGTCGAGGGTTCGGCGACGCCGCGCGGCGGGCTGGTCGGCATGTTATCAGACGGCCGGCTGCGATCTTGGATTTTGGATTTTGGATTTTGGATTGGTTGCGTCACGACGCGGGTTCCGCAAGCGTGGCCCGTAGCGCGCGGTAGTCCGTCTTGCCGGTGCCGAGCAAGGGGATTTGGTCCACGCGGACGACCCGGCTGATGTTGTGCAGCGGCGACAGACCAGCTTCACGCAGGTGCCGGTTTGCGGTCGCGCGGTCGATGTTCCGCACCGCGAACAGGACGACCTCGGGGTGGTCCTCGCTCGGCGTCGCTTCCACCGCCAGCACCGGCCCCTCGTCACCTTCACGGACCAAATACGGTTCAAGGACCGCCTCGATCGCCGGGAGCGAGACCATCTCCCCGCCGAGCTTGATGAACCGCTTGAGCCGTCCGCGAAAGGTCAGCACGGCGGTCGCGTCGGCGCTGACCAGGTCGCCGGTGCGATACCACGTTTGGCCGTCGTGTTCGACAAACGGGGTCGCCGCGGCGGTGCCGAGGTAGCCGCCGAAGATGCTGTGGCCGCGCACGAGCAGTAGGCCGGTCGCACCCGGCGGCACGGCCCGTCCGCTGTCCGGATCGACGATGACGTGTGCGAGCGACGGCAGCACGCGGCCGATCGTGCCGGGACGCGGGTCGCCCTCGTGATTCACGGCGACGATCGGGGAGCATTCGGTGATGCCGTAGCCCTCGAGCACGACGGCGCCGGGGCAGCGCTCCGCCAACAACTGGTACACCTTGTCTGGGCACTTCTCCGCCCCGGTGACCGCCAGGCGAAGCGAGCGTAGTTGCTCCGGCGTGCCGGCCCGCGCGATACCTGACAGAAACGTCGGCGTCCCGCAGATCATCGTCGCCCCGTATAGCTCGATGAGCCGTGCGACGAGCCACGCCTCGGTCGGGTTCGCGTGATAGACCGCCCGCACGCCGGCCAGCAGCGGCAGCAGCAGCGTGACCGTCAGCCCGAACGAGTGAAACGGCGGCAAAAACCCAATCAAACAGTCGCTCTCGCGGACCGTGATGACCTGCGTGACATCCCGCAGGTTGGCCAGCAGGTTGGCGTGAGTGAGCGGGACGGCCTTGGGCACCGACTCCGAGCCGCTGGTAATGAGAACAACGGCGGTGTCGCTCGGCCTGGCCGGCGGCGCCGCCGGCCGGGTCAGGCGCGCCCGCAGAAGCCGGCCGCGCGACAGGCCGCGGCGCAAATCCTCCAGGTATACGAACCGGTCGCTGATGGCCTGAAGGTCCACGCCCTGCGCGGCGAGGCGCGTGACGAGCACGCGGCTGGTCAGCACGCAGCCGGCGCGCGTCAGATCGAGTGTGTGCGCGAGCGTCCGCGGCCCGACGGTCCAGTTGACCATCACCGGCGTCTTGCCGGCGAACAGCGCGGTCAGGTACGCGACGCTGGCCGCGACCGACGCCGGCAGCATGATCGCCAGATCGTCGCCGGGCAGTCGCTCGACCTGTGGGCGCAGCGCGTTTATCCCGGTCAGCAGGTCGCGGTACGTGCGTACGCCGCTGACCTGGTCGGCGACTAGTGCCCGGCTCCGACCGCGCCCGGCCTGTGCCAGGAATACCTCCAATAACGTCTCCCCAGGCGGAAGAGCGATGCGCGCTGCGCTCCGCGGGCGAAACCACCGTCGTGGAACCGGTTTCAGCTCGACCGGACGCGCGACCAGCGCCTGGCCGCGCGCCGCCAGCAGTACGTCGCCCACGGTCTGGAGGGCGTCCACGTCGCCCTCGGCGAAGCCAAACTCCTTGTGCAGCCACAAGACCAGCTCGGCTTTCGACAGGCTGTCGAGGCCCAAATCCTCAGCCAGCCGGTCGGCATCGCCGATGGCATCGACGCCGGCCAGCTCGCGAAGGTAGTCCGTGGCGAGCATCCGCGTCGCCGGCGGGATGCGGTCGGTCTCGCCGGCGAGGTGGGCCGCCTCCGGTTCGGGCAGCGGGCGTCGTCCGCCGCGTTCCCAGAGCGTATACGGTACGTACAGCGCCCCCGGCGCGTCGGCGTTGTAAAACCCTTCAAGGTAGCTGTTTAGCTCGTTTCGGGTCGCGCGGCGTGGAAAATCCGCCGGCTCGTGCAGCTCGATGGTCACGTCCCGGCGCGGCGAGAAGACGATGAAGTTGGCGAGGAGGGTCCGCACGGCCTGCTTGAGCACCGTCGCCACGTGCGGAAAGTGCCCGTGGGCGAGGGTGAACCGGCTGCCCCACAGCCCGCGCGTCCGCACCAGCACGACACGGGCCTCCGGGACTTCGCGGAGGATGCGCTCGACCGCACTGTTCCCACGCACATCCTCAAGCCGCGAGCGGTAAATGTGTCCGGCGGGGTACAGCAGAATGTTGTCGCCCTGGCGCAGCGCGGCGATGCACTCGCCGAGCGCGGTTTCGACCTCGGCCCGCACGGCCGGCCCGTGCGCACGCAGGTCGGGAATCGGCAAGGCCCGCACTTGGCGGGTGAGTGTGCGAACGAAGAAGCGGTCGATCTGGTCCTTGTCAGCCAGAGGCCGCACGCGAAACGGCCCGTGCAGGTGGGCGGCGAGGATGATCGGGTCAATCAGGCCGGGGTGGTTTGGAAGAAAGAGAATGCCTGACCGGCCCCGCTGCGCGATCTCGCGCACGCCCCGCACGCGGACGCGATACCGCAACCACAGCGCCGCCTTCACGAACGTGCGGAGCAGAAACGCGATCATGCCGGCATTATTGCGGCCGGCGGCTCAGCGGCCAACGCAGGCGAGAAGCGTGTCTGGCTCGGCGGGGATGTCAGCCGTGAGCACTTCCGGGCCGCCGGTCTCCCGGACACAGATGGTGTTCTCGATGCGAATTCCGCCGAATGCTGACTTGAGGAGCGCATCCACCTCCCGCCGGTTCACGACGTCCGCCAGCGGGCCGGCCAGATCATCTCTTTCCCAAATCGCCGGAACCAGATAAATGCCCGGTTCGATCGTGACCGTCATCCCGGCGACCAGGTCGCGGTCGAGCCGCAGAAACTTGTCGCCGAAACCGGGACGACGCGTGCGGCCGGTGGCGTAGCCCGCCAGGTCGCCGAAATCCTCCATGTCATGAACGTCGAGCCCGATCAGGTGGCCGACGCCGTGCGGGAAGAACAGCACATGCGCCCGGCGGGCGACCAGTTCTGCCGCGTCGCCGCGCAGCAGGCCGGCTTCGACGAGCCCCTCGCAAATCACGCGGGCGGCGAGGTCATGCACGTCGCGATAGCGTGCCCCCGGGATACACGCCGCCGTGGCCGCGTGCAGCGCCCGCAGCACGATGTCATAAAGCCGCCGCTGAATCGGCGTGAACGAACCGCTGACGGGGTACGTGCGGGTTACGTCGCACGCGTACCCGCCGAGCTCTTCGGCCCCGGCATCCACGAGCAGCAACGCGCCAGCGGTGAGCGTGTTCGCATAGCCCTGGCTGTGCAGCACCTCGCCGCGCACGGTTACCCCCGGCGTGAACGACGGACGACACTCGTGCCGGGTCAGGACCGCCCCAAACGCCGCGGCGACATCGGCTTCCAGGCGTCCTGGGCGCGTCACGGCCAGCGCAGCGCGGTGCGCTTCCGCGGTTACGACGGCGGCGCGTCGCATCGCCCTCAGCTCGTGGCCGTCTTTGATGAGGCGCTGATCGATTATTGGCAGCAGCTCATCCGGTGTGGCGGGGGCGACGCCGAGCTTCGAGAGCCACGCCAGTGTTTCTGGACGTGAAGGGCAGATGGCAACCGAGTTGGTCAGCGAAGTATCAGCGAGCGCGTCTAGGTCGGTCACGGCGCGTGGTGGCAGGCCGGCAAACTCGGTCAGCTCGCGGTCGGAGGAGGCTGGCCCTGACCAAAGCGGGTCGTCCGGCCCGGGGCGTGGGCGAAGCAGGGTGCAGCCCTCAGACCCGTCGCTTCCGGGATGGATGAGCAGTACGGCGTGTTCGAGCGGAGGGCCGCCATAGTAGAGGTACGTACTGCCCGCACGGAATGGGTAGGCGTTGGCGGGGTAGTTGTGCGCCGGGGCGTGTCCCGCGCAGAGGACGAGCGGTCGGCGAAGGTAGTGCGCGAGCCGGGCTCGTCGGCTTCGGTACACGTCCCCTGGGGCGGTTGTCCACAATGTCGCGGTCATCTACGCACCTTTCTGACGGGTTGGCGTCAGGACGCGATGCTACTCGGCGATGTTGCTATCGATCAACAGCGCCTGTCGCAAACGACGGTCGCGGAACGATGTAGGAAACGAAAAAAAAATCTTGCGGCGACTTGCAAACCGCCCCGGGATGTTCTATACTACTGTTGCTCGAGGTGCGAGCGGCACGTACAAGTTTCCCCCCGGCTTGTCGGCCCCCCCTCGGGCTTTTTTTCTGCGCACATTTCGGCGTCGAAGCACCGCCGTTGGCCCCGCACCGGCGTGCGGGGTTCGGATGTGAGACCTACTGGGCGGTGAAGACGGTCTCGGGGACTTCCAGCCGGTCGCCTTCCTTGATCCCCAGCCGGGCAAACGTGCCCGCCTCGACCTCCAGCGCGAACAGCACCGGCTCCACCGACTCAAACGTCCGCAGCGTCAGCGGCGGCATCTGCCAAGTCTGCACGATCATCCCGTTGGTCCGCGCGAACGCGATGTCGAGCGGCGTCACGGTGTTTCGCATCCAGAAGCTGCGGACGCTTTCCTCGCTGAAGATGAACAGCATCCCTTGGTCGTCAGCCAGCTCTTCCGGCCGAACGAACATCAACCCCTCCTCGAGGACGCCGGGGCGCTGCGCGTCGTTCTCGCGCGCCAGCCACACGCGGAACACCTGCCCGTTTATTGTGACCTTGTCGGTCGGCAGCGTACTCAGCGGATACCGGCGTTGACGGTCGCTGGCCGGCGCGGCGGTGGCCGCGTTGGTCGTGGTCCCGGACGGCTGGGTCGTCGAGTTCGCATTGCCGCCGGTCGAGGCCCCGGTACAGCCGCCCGTGTTCACGATGGCGCCGGTTGCCACAAGCGCTCCTCGGATGGTCCAGGCAAACACGCGCTTGAAGCGCATCGTCATACTCCGCTGCCGTGGTGCTGTAGAATACCGCGGTGGACGGCATCCTCAATCTACACAAACCGCTGGGGCTGACGAGTACCCAGGCGCTTGAGCAGGTCCGCCGCATCACCGGCTGGCGTAAGAGCGGCCACGCCGGCTCACTCGATCCGCTGGCCGAAGGCGTGCTGCTGATCGGGGTTGGCTACGGAACCAAGCTCACCGAGGCGCTGATGGACCAGCCGAAGGTTTATCGGACAATCGCCGACCTCAGCGTGACATCGCCGAGCTTTGATCGCGAGCTGCCGACGACCGTCGTCGAAGTTCCCGAGATTCCATCCCACGAACGGATGGTCGCCGCGCTGCGGTCGTTCGAGGGTGCGATTCTGCAAACGCCGCCCGCGACGAGTGCGGTGAAGATTAACGGGCGCCCGGCGTACAAGCTCGCCCGGCGAGGACACGAGCCCGTCCTCAAGCCGCGGACGGTGCAGGTGTACCGGATCGAGTTGCGGCACTATGCCTGGCCGCACGTCGAGTTGGAAATCGCTTGTGGCCGCGGGACTTACGTCCGGGCGTTGGCGCGTGACCTGGGGTCGACTCTCGGAACAGGAGGGTGCCTCGACAAGCTCGTGCGCCTGGCTGTGGGCCCGTTTCGAGACGCGGAGAGCTGGACGCTGGACCGGCTGGCAGAAGTTGCAGACCGAGCGAGCGCGCTGACGCCGGTCGCGGTCGCGCGGGCGAGGCTGGCGGAAAGCCCAGCCCAGCACCGGCGTGTGGAGAGCTGCTAACCGGGATTCACGTTTGACAGGCTGGGGGGAAAAACGCGAGAATCAGCGCCGTTCTTAACGCCGCGCTTACCGCAGCGTGCCTAGAGTAGCTCTCAGAACCCGCCACGCAAGTGGCGGGCCGGCGGCGAACAGCGTGCGGTACGCTGTGGACCGGTGGCCCCGCACTGGCGTGCGGGGTTCGGATTGACGCTCTACGCTGTACGACGATCCGGAAGGGTTAGCACCGCGCTTGGCGCGGCGAGAGAGGCACCACAGCGTGCATCAGAGGACGAAGGCCGCGGGCCGACGGTCGGGCGCGCGGCAGTGGACGGTGAGATTTCGCTTGGGCAGTCCGCTTGCATCTGCGGCGGCAAAGGAGCAGAGGGAGACACGCATGAGGTTCAGGAATTCCACGCGGACGATTCTGGGCGCGGTCGCGGTCGCGCTGGGGCTTGCGGGCACGGCGTCGGCGCAGTCGCCGAACATCGTGATCAGCCAAGTCTATGGCAGCGGTGGCAACAGCGGGGCCACCTATCGAAACGACTTCATCGAACTGTTCAACCTCAGCAACGCCGCGTTCACGATGACCGATTGGTCGGTGCAGTACACCTCGGCCGCCGGCTCGTCGTGGGGGAACCAGATGGTCGTCATCAACATGACGCTCCAGCCCGGGCAACACTACCTGATTATGTTGCAAGGCGGCGCCACCGGGGCGGCCTTGCCGACGCCTGACATCGTCGGGGACTTCAACCTGAGTTCCACGGCGGGCAAGGTGGCACTCGTCAACCACAACGTCGCCCTACCCTCGATCTGGTGCCCCGGGGCCGGCGACGGCGTGGTCGATCTGGTCGGCTACGGCGCCACGGCCAATTGCTACGAAGGCATTGGCGCCGCGCCCGGACCGAGCAACGCCACCGCGCTGCTGCGCCTCAGCGGCGGCTGCACCGACACCGACCAGAACAGCCTCGATTTCACGCTGCTTTCGCCCACGCCGCGGAATTCGATGGCGGCGTATAACCTGTGCGACGGCAGCGTGACGGGGGCGTGCTGCGTGGGGACGGCCTGCTCGAACGGCAAGACGCAGGCGCAATGCACGGCGCTGGGCGGGACGTGGAAGGGGGCCGGGACGGGTTGCTCAACGAACCCCTGCACTGCTCCGACGGGCGCGTGCTGCACCGGCAGTTTCTGCACAATCGATACGCAACAGAACTGCACGACGATGGGGCACACGTACAGCGGCAACGGCACGACCTGTTCGCCCAGCCCCTGCTTGTCGTGCGAGACGATCGAGAGTGCCAAGGCCGACGGCGCGGGGCAGCCGACGCGGTTGTGCGACGTGATCATCAGCAACAAGACCGATCTGGTGAGCAGCACGTCGTACAAGAGCTTCCAGGTGCAGCACACCGTCAACAGCGTGACGCGGGGCATAACGGTGTA